>JABMQX010000616.1 GCA_013203085.1 bacterium
ACCTGATCCGCCCCGCTCTCTACAAAGCCTATCATCGCATCCTTCCGACGCTGAATCCCGCATCGGAATTCATCGAAGCGGACATTGTGGGGCCGGTCTGCGAGTCGGGAGACTCCTTCGCCGAAAACAGAGAGCTCCCTGCCGTCAAACCCGGAGATTGTCTTGCCATTCTGACCGCCGGAGCCTACGCTTCGTCCATGAGCTCCGAGTATAATTCCCGCCCCAAATGTGCGGAAGTGTTGGTGAGCGGGGAAAAGTCCTTCATTATCCGCCAAAAGGCGGAACTCGATCAGCTTATCGAGAACGAGACAATACCCGACATCGTAATAGGTTAATCTTCACGGACGTTCCAGTAAGGGAAAAATAGAATCGTGCCTGAGATAGAATTCGCAAAATACAGCGGCGCCGGAAACGACTTTATCCTCATAGACAATCGCTCCGGCTTCTTTCCGGCGGAAGACAGGAAGCTGATCGGGGAAATGTGCGCCCGGCGGACATCCATCGGCGCCGACGGACTGATACTGTTGGAGAACTCCGATAAAGCCGACATCAAGATGCGGTTCTTCAACTCTGATGGAGGTGAAGCCGAAATGTGTGGGAACGGGGCGAGGTGTCTCATCGCTTTCGCCCGGCGGAAGGGCTTGCCCTCGGATGAAATCGCCATGGAAACGAAGGAGCGCATATTGACCGCTCGTGTGGACGGGGAAGAGATTTCACTCGAAATGGGTGCGGCGACTGACACCGAGCTGAACATTGATATAGAGATCGAGGGAAAAACCTACCGCGTCCACCATACCAACACCGGTGTGCCCCACGCGGTCATGTTTGTTGACGATGTGAATGAGGTGGACGTGGTCGCGCTGGGGAGGAAGATAAGGTTTCACCAGAGATTTCAGCCAAAAGGGGCGAACGCCAACTTCGTGGAGGCAACGGGAGAGAGTTCCATCTCGGCCCGCATTTACGAAAGGGGAGTGGAGGACGAAACGCTCGCCAGCGGTACCGGCTGCACAGCCAGCGCGGTCATCTCTGCCCTCGTAAAAGGCGTCAAGCCGCCGGTCAGGGTCCTCACACGAAGCGGCGAAACGCTTACGATCAACTTCAGGGAGGAAGGAGAGCAACTTTCTCAATTGACAATGACGGGCCCGACAAGGCTCGTGTATGAGGGCACCTATTTTCCCTGAGTCGGAAACGTCTTTTCTGACGGGATAACACGACAGACGGGATTCTTTTGAATCCTGTTATCCTGTCGAGGAAGCGCCTTTGACACAGCAGCATACATGGCGGTGCTTGCAAACCCATGTGATAAGGAGGAGATACCAATGTTTGAGGGGGCAATCGTAGCTCTGGTAACACCTTTCAAGGACGGCGCCGTAGATTACGATAGGTTGGCGGAACTGGTGGAGTTCCATATCGAAAAAGGCACGAACGGCATACTTCCCTGCGGCACGACCGGTGAGTCTCCCACCCTTTCTCATGACGAGCACAACAAAGTCGTCGAGACCGTGGTCAAGAAAGTTGACCGGAGAATTCCCGTCATCGCGGGCGCCGGTTCCAACAGCACCGAAGAGGCTCTCTCTCTGACTCGCCACGCAAAAGAGGTGGGCGCCGATGCCGTCCTGAGCATCACTCCCTATTACAACAAGCCCATGCAGAAGGGAATGATAGGGCACTTCACGCGAATCGCCACGGAGGTTGATATCCCCATTGTCCTTTACAACGTACCCGGCAGAACCGGCGTCAATCTTCTCCCCGAGACCGTCGCCGAGCTTTCCCGCGTCAAAAACATCGTCGCCGTGAAAGAGGCAAGCGGCAATATCTCCCAGATATGCGACATAATCTCCCGATGCGACATCACGGTTCTTTCGGGCGACGACTCGATGACGTTCCCGCTCCTCGCCGCCGGCGGGAAAGGCGTGATCTCCGTCGCAGCAAACGTTATCCCCTCGGAGATGGCTGAGTTGGTCAGCAGTTTCCCGGCGAACATAGCCCGCAGCCGCGAATTGCACTACAAGTACTGGCGATTGTTTAAGGACCTTTTCATCGAGACGAATCCGATTCCCGTCAAGGCCGCCATGGAGATGATGGGGCTTCTTGATTTCAAAGTGCGGCTTCCTCTTTCCGAGATGAGCGAGGCGAACAAGCAGGTACTGCGGTCCACCCTCAGCGGTTGCGGCTTGATTTGACAGCGCCTGCGTAACATTATCCTGCGGAGGGTGTTATGATACGGATAGTTGTCAATGGAGCGACAGGGCGAATGGGGCGGGCGATTATTGCCCTCGCCGGGGAGGACCCGGACGTGCAAATCGTCGGCGCCATCGAAGCCGACGGTCATCCAGACCTCGGAAAAGATGCCGGGGCGACCGCCGGAATTTCTCCCCTGGACCTCCCCATAACCAGCGATCTCGCTGAGAAGATTGCGGACGCCGATGTTGTAATTGACTTCTCGGAAAAAAACAGCGCTTTGACTTGTGTGGACATCGCCTGTCGGTCCGGCAGAGCTCTCGTCATCGGGACAACCGGGTTTGCCGACGAGGAAATCAGCCGGGTCAAAAAAGCTGCGGAGAAGGTCCCCGTCGTCCTAAGCCCGAACATGAGCATCGGCGTCAACGTTCTTTTCAAGATTGCCGAGGAGGTCGCCAGGAAACTGAAATGCTACGACGTCGAAATCATCGAGATTCACCATAATAAGAAGAAAGACTCGCCGAGTGGAACCGCCCGTAGGCTTGGCCGGATAGTAGCGGCCGCTACCGGGAGGGACATCTCGCGAGATGCCGTTTACGGCAGGGAAGGGCTCGTCGGCGAGCGAAAGCCCAACGAGATCGGACTTCATGGGGTTCGAGCCGGGGACATAGTGGGTGAGCATACGGTCATTTTCGCCGGCCCGGGTGAGAGGGTCGAGCTAACGCATCGTGCCCACAGCCGCAACACCTTTGCCTCCGGGGCACTCCGCGCCGCCCGGTTTGCTGCCGCCTCGCCGCCCGGTTTCTATACTATGGCCGATGTGCTCGAAATTTGAGAGGGCTGTCTTCGTGCCTTTGTGGTTCCCAGGAATTTACCCTCACCACAAAGACACCAAGGCACCAAGAAGGTAAGAGGATATTTCGCCATGGCAAACGTGTTGATAGTCGTTGACATGTTGGAGGGATTTTGCACAGAAGGGTATCCCCTCTTTTGTGGCGAGGACGCCGTGAAAATCATCCCCTTCGTGAAGAGAAAAATTGAGGAATACGACGAAAAATACTTGCCGGTGGTCTTCCTGGCAGATAATCACGAGCCTGACGACAAAGAGTTCGAGATGTTCCCCCCGCACTGCATAAAGGGGAGCAAGGAAGCGGAGGTTCTCCCCGAGCTCTTCGACGCGGCGAGAAAAAAAGTGCTCATCCCGACGGTAAGGTTTAGTGGCTTCTACAAGACGAGTCTGGAACTGTACCTCGCGGGCTTCGCCCCGGAAGTGGTCGAGGTTGTCGGGGTCTGCACGGATATTTGCGTTTTTTTCACGGTTGAAGGGCTGCGTTACCGCGATTACAGGGTTCGGGTGTGCAGGGAAGGCGTCGCTTCTTTCAACCGGGAGGCTCACGACTTCGCCCTTCAGCAGATGGAGAAAGTTCTCGGCGCGGAGGTGGTCTGATGTGAGCATTGCCGATGGAAAAAGGTTGCCGTCCGAAGTCTTCAAGATTGACGCCGAGAGAATTCGCAGCGGATGGTACACCGACGCCTACTTCACGAATGTCGCCCTCATCCTGAGGACCCTCGCGGACAATGGTTACCGATTCGGGGGGAAATACCCCGTCACGAGAACGAACGACATCAGCTTGAAGGATGTTGACGTTGGAAATATGGTCGTGGAGATGCAATTCTTCACGAAGCGTCAGCCCTTTTCCATAGCCGCCGGAACTGACGAGGCCATCGCTATTCTGAAAAAATGCTGCGGGTATTTCGACGGTGACAAGAGGTTCGTCTCGACCTATGACCATCTCGAAGTTGACGCTGTACAGGACGGGACGAAGCTTCTTCCGTGGGCGCCGGCGATGAAAATCCGAGGGCGGTACCGCGATTTCGCCATCCTGGAAACGCCGATCCTCGGAGCGCTCGCGAGAAGGACTCGCATCGCCACGAACGTGTACGAGGCGCTGACGGCTGCCAGAGGCAAGCCCATTCTCTTCTTCCCCGCCCGCTTCGACATCCACCAAACTCAACCGGGCGACGGCTACGCTTACAGGGTGGCAATCGAAGTCTACAACAGAGACACGGGCGCCGATCTCACTCCGTTGATCTCCACCCACGCCCAGGGAGAGTGGTGGGGATTGAAAGGCGTCGGCACGGTCTCCCATTCATATATTCTCTGTTTCCTAAGAGATACGGCGGAGGCGATGATCCACTTCGCGGAGATCCTTCCCCCGGAGGTCAAAAGGATTGCTCTCGTTGATACGAACAACGACTGCGTTACCGACTCTGTCCGAACGGCCATCCGAATGTTTGAAAAGTACAAGCAGTGCATGGAGAGCGGAAGAAAAGACGAAGCCCGCAAGTACGTCCTCTTCGGGGTCCGTCCCGACACCGCCGGGGACATTGCCGACATTAGCGTCGCGAGGCTCGGCGGTGATTCCCTCGATTGCGGTGTCACGCCCGCTCTTGTCGGAAAACTCCGCTCGGCACTCGACGAGGGGTACAAAAAGATGAGCCTCCCGGAGGAATGGCGAGAAAGAGCCAAAGAGTACTTCCAGCAGATAAAGATCGTCGCTACGGGAGGGTTCGACCCACCCCGCATAAGGATGTTCGAAGCACTGAAATCTCCCGTGGACATGTACGGCATAGGTTCCTTCTTCATGAGGGGTGAGAGCAACGATTTCACAGCCGACGTCGTTCGCGTCAAGCTAAACGAGCAATGGCGCGAGATGGCAAAGGAAGGAAGAAAACCGGTAGATAACCCTGACCTGGAAAGGGTGTGAAGGGGCAAACGCAGATGAGAAACAGAATGGTTCGAGCTGTTCGTGAGATGGGCCTCGCCTTCGTGGCTTGGGGAATCGTCATCGCGGTTACTGGAGTGGTCAAAGCCGCAGACCCCCAGTACGCTCCGGATCGCGAGGTGGACATCCTTCACATCGTCATTGACGTCACGCCCGACTTTAAGGCTTGCACCGTTGCCGGCGCCACGACGATCAAGTTCTCGCCCATCGCCACGCCACTGACGGAGTTGCGGTTGGACGCGATTGATCTCAGCGTCTCTTCCGTCACCTCCAGCGCCGAAGTTGCCGGTTATACTGTTACCGACGAAGCCATCACGATCACCTTTGAGCCCGCCGTTCCGCCCGGAGCCGAGACGACCCTCACGGTCGCCTACCAGGCCGAGCCGAAGCGCGGTCTCTATTTCCGGACACCCCAGATGGGCTACCGCGAGGACGACACACACCTCTGGACGCAGGGCGAGACTCACCAGGCGCCCCACTGGTATCCCAACTTCGATTACCCCAACGAACGCTTCACTTCAGAGGTGATTTGCCGCGTCTCCGAGGATATGACCGTCCTGTCCAATGGCAGGCTTATCTCCGAAAAACTCGACCCGAAAAGCGATCTCAAAGTTGTGCGCTGGCTGCAAGACAAACCCCACGTCAACTATTTGATCGCGCTGGCAGCCGGTAGATTCCGGAAGATAGAGTCCCGTTACAAAGACATTCCCCTTGCCTTTTATACGCCGACGTCCCAGATCGAGCATGCGCACAACTCCTTCAAGGATACGGCCGACATGATGGCCTTCTTGGAGAGTGAGATCGGCGTTCCCTACCCCTGGGACAAGTATTATCAGGTTGTCGTACAGGACTTTGTTGCGGGCGGCATGGAAAACACCTCCCTTACCATCCTCAACGACCGTACGCTTTTCACCGACGAGACTGAGAACATCCGCTCAAGCCAGGGCCTTGTCGCCCACGAGATGGTTCACCAGTGGTTCGGCGACTATGTGACGTGCAAGGACTGGAGCCACATTTGGCTCAACGAGGGATTCGCCGTTTACTACGAAAAGCTATACGATGGCCACAAGAACGGCCGCGACTCCATGCTGTACAGTCTTTACCGCAGTGCACGAGGCGCCCTATCCGACCGTCCCGTTCACAAGCCAATCGTGTATAGGTCCTATTCCTCTGCCGGGGAACAGTTTGACTATCGCACGTATCCGAAAGCCAGTTGGGTGCTGCACATGCTGCGCACGGAGCTGGGCGAGCAGTTGTACCGGCAATGCGTAAAAACGTATCTTGAGCGCCACGCGTTGACCAGCGTTGTAACCGAGGACCTCAGGTCGGTGATCGAAGAAATGACAGGCCGGTCGTTCGACCGCTTTTTCGACCAGTGGCTCTACCACGCCCGTCACCCGGACCTCACCGTCAGCTACAACTGGAGGGAGAAGGAGAAGCTCGCAAAAGTGACCGTTAAGCAGACTCACACGGTCAATGATGACGTCATGCTTTTCCACTTTCGCACAAAGGTTCGTTTCATCCTCGACGATCAGTTCATTGACCACGACATCCTTGTTGACAGTCCACAGCACGATTTCTATTTCCCGCTGGAGAAGCAGGCGAAGATCGTCCGGTTTGATCCCGAGTACGGTTTGCTGGCCGACATCACGTTCGAAAAGCCCACAGCAATGCTGTACGCGCAGCTCGATAACAAAGCCGATGTGATCGGCCGATTGCTCGCCATCGAGGCCCTCAGGAAGAAGAAAGACAAGAAAACGGTCGCCAAGCTGAAAGACGTTCTCAACAAGGACCCGTTCCACGGGGTCCGCGTGGAGGCGTCCGCGGCGTTGCGCTCCATCCACTCGGATGAAACGTTCAAGGCGCTTGCTGAGTCGCTCAAGCAAGCCGATGCTCGCGTCCGACAGACGGTCGTCGAGGATATCGGGGGCTTCTATCGGCCCGAAAGCTTGAGACTGACGAAAGAGATCCTGAAAACTGAGAAGAACCCGGACATCCTCTCCGAGGCGATCCGTAACCTTGGCCGATACCACGCCGAAGAGACGCGGCAGTTGGTGCTCCATTACCTCGAATCGAAATCGTACCGCAGCACGTTGGCAGATGCGGCTGTCGGAGCCATTCGCATGCTGGACGATCCTTCCTTCATCTCACCTCTCCGGAGAATCCTCAGGGAGCGGGAAAAAGAGTTCACTTCCCGAGGCTTTGCTCGCGCGCTTGACACGTTGGCGCACATCAGCCGCAACGAAAAAGACACGACAAGGGTGCGCAACTTCTTAGCCGGCTACGTCAACCATAAGAGGCAGCGCACTCAAGCCGGGGCAATCGGTGCCCTGGGGACGCTCGGCGACCCGAAGGCCATCCCGATCATCGAGACCTTTTCCGGTGATAAGCCTGATGACCGCATTCAGCGCACTGCGAAAGATGCCCTCAAGAACCTGCGAGAACAAAAACAGCTTGTTCCCGCCGAAATCATGTATCTTCGCGAAACGCTGGACGAGTTAAAGAAAGAGACGGAGAAACTCAAGAATGACCTGGAGGACATCAAGAAGCGGCTGGATGCAGAGGAAAAACGTCGGGAAAGCCGCGGGCAGGGTGCGGACGACGAGAAGCACCGGATGAAACTCCAGGCCGGGGCAACTCACAATGAGCACATTACGTCAGGTCTTGCTCTTTCTCGCAATACTTGTTGCGGTCGCGATCCTGCTATGGCGTCTTGAAAAAAGAGGCAAAGCGAATCGAATCGAGCATGCTTTTGCGGGAAGAA
>JABMQX010000617.1 GCA_013203085.1 bacterium
ATGGAGAGATGTGTCGCGGTTAGCCAGTGTCCGGAAGGCGGGTATCACGTCAACTCGGAGTACGGTATTCTGGAGCTCGCCCAGAAGAAGAGGGGAAATGACGGGGCAGTAATCGGCCGCGTCGTGGGCACCTCTCTTCACAAGATCGCCATGCCCTTTTTGAGGTACGAGCTCGATGATTCGCTGGAACTGTACGAGCATGAAAGACAGTGTCCGTGTGGTCGAACGCTCCCACTCGTGAAAGCGATTCATGGAGAGAAGCGGGACGTGATTCGCACTCCTGACGGGCGGGAGATTTCCTGGCCGTTCGTGGCGTTCTATCGTGCGAGGGGCGTTCGGTTCTATCAGTTCATTCAGGAGGAGGTGGACCGGCTGGTCGTTCGGATTGTGAAAGGCGAGGACTACGCTTCGGAGACCGAGAAGAGTCTGAAGTTGCGCCTTGGGAGATTATTCGGGGAGGGGATGCGGGTCAAGATGGAGTACGTCTCGCAAGAGGATCTGGAGAGAGATAGCTCAGGGAGAGTCCGACAAGTAGTATCCCGCTTGGCTGAACGCTGAGAGCTGGCGGTGGGGCACCGGGGACCTTCGAGGCGAGAGCTTCACTCACGTTTGGCTCAGCCGGTAGCCTGCGACAGAGCGACGGCTAAGATGCAAAACTCTTCGCCCGGTTTCGACGGAGGAGGACCGTTCATTGTCTGTTGATTTCAAAGTCCGAGAGTTTGCCTATCCCATGGGAATTCTTCGCCTGCGGCGATTCTTCGAAAAGAGCCAGTGGTTGCCTCTTGAGAAGCTCAAAGCCTACCAGGAAGAACGGCTGCGGCGAATCATCCATCAAGCCTACCATCACGTACCGTATTACAGACGGATTTTTGACAGCCACGGATTGAAACCGCAGGACATTCAGAGAATCGAGCATTTGCGCAAGCTTCCCGTTCTGTCGAAAGAAGACGTGCGGGCGAATTACGAGGAACTGCGCGCCGACAATGCCAACCGCTTCCGCCCGGCGCTATCTTGCACCACCGGAACGACGGGAGCACCAGTCAATTTTCTGCTTGATAGGCCTGCCAACATCCTGGAGTTCGTGTACTACTGGCGGTTTTTTGGCTGGGGAGGGTATCGCCTCGGAAATTGTCTTGCGGATGTGCGGTACGATTACTTCGTCAGGACAGAGACGACGGATAAAGCATGGCACTTTCAGCCCAGTCTGCGACGACTTTTGTTGAACTCACTGCAACTCTCTCGGGAACGAATCGGCGAATACGCGGATGCGCTCAGAAAACACCGGCCAAGGTTCATCCGAGGGCGCCCCACAAACCTTTATTGTCTTGCGTTGTTCTTGCGAGAACGTGGACTCGACGATATCGCATTCGAGACAGCATTCCTCGGGGGTGAAATAGCGATGCCGGAACTGAGGGAAATGATCGAGAGAACATTCCGCTGTAGAACCATGGACTCCTACAGCCACATGGAGAGATGCGTGGCGGTGAGTCAATGTCCGGCGGGGGGATACCATATCAATTTGGAGTATGGCATCCTGGAACTCATCAACGAGAAAAAAGGGGGCAATGGAGTGACGACCGGCCAGGTTGTGTGCACTTCCCTCTATAAGATGGCAATGCCCTTCTTGAGGTATAAGCTTGAGGATGTCCTGGAGGTATACGAAGAAGAGAAGGCGTGTCCGTGCGGGCGAACGCTTCCGTTGGTAAAGACTATTCATGGACGGATGCGACCCTTGATCCTGACGCCGGATGGACGCTCGGTTAGCGCATTGTCACCACCCTTCCACAATCTGAAAGGCGTTCGATCTTTCCAGTTCATTCACGACGAGCCGGGGCGTCTGCTCGTGCAGATTGTGAAGACAGAAGGCTATACCGTGGGAACCGAGGAGACCTTGAAGCTCGGCTTGAGGAAGTTCATTGGGGAAGACATGAGAATTGAGCTGGCATACGTTTCCGAAGAGGAGCTGGAAAGGGATGGACTGGGAAGGGTGCAAATGGTGATGTCCCGCGTTGGCGCTCCGTTGTGATTGCTGTACGGAAGAGGGGTCATCGAGGCGGAGAGCGCCCGAGAATGCTCACCACGTCTCGTATTTCACAAGCTCGTCCAGTTTTTTGCGCTTCTTGTCGCCCGGTTCGTCAGCGGGGTAGCCAAGAGGCGTGAACGCGACAGGTTCTACATCGTCGGGGAGATTGAGGACTTCGCTCGCCGCCTGGGGGTCGAACGCGCCCACCCAGCACGTGCCCAATCCTTGGTCCGCCGCGGCGAGAATGAGATGATCCATCACGATTGCGATATCCACGTCGCCATAGTTCTTTCCGTCCTTTCGCGTCCAGCTTTCGGAGGGGAGAGAGCAAGCACAGATGACGTACGGCGCCTGCGTGAACCAATTCTTGGCGTAGATTCTTTTCAGTTCCTCCTCGCGTCCCGAGGTGGAGATGACGATGAGCCGGAAAGCCTGACGGTTAGCTGCCGTGGGCGCGAGAACGGCTGCCTCCAGGACTTTCCTGAGCTTTTCTTCCTCGACCGGTTTGGAGAGATAAGCTCGTACGCTGTACCTTTCTCGGATCAACCTATCGAAATCCATTTTCGGGTTTCCTTGTTGAGATTGCGTTACGGACAACATCCATTTTGGGGCAATTCGCAAACCCCGCAACTATCATCTAACTCCTGCATCATGCTAAAGTTGTTTCCGGAAGATACGGTAGCGTTTGCAGACCTGCCCACCCATTCGCTGCATTTCAGCGCGAACACTAACATTGCTTTCTAATTCGTAATGGCTGTCCATATACTCGAATCCGGCATTCTTGGCGGAACGTATCATTGCTGTCCCCATCAATACATCTAAACCGCGTCCTCTATATTCTTGTTTGATGCCGCCGAGCAGCAAATCAAGTTGCTTCGTCTTTCTCGCGGCACGCATTATTTGGAATATCCCGAATGGAAGGAGGCGTCCTTTCGCTTTACGAAGACCTGCGTCCATATTGGGGATACCGAGGATAAATGCAACGACCTCGTTGCCTTTTGTAACTACCTTAATGAACCGCGGGTCTATCACGGGCAAATAGCGTTTGGCAAGGCCAGCCATCTGTTCCTCGTCGAGCGGGACAAAGCCATACAAATCCTGAAATGTCTCGTTCATCAGGCTCAGGACCGGGCGGATGTATGATTTGAGAGCTTTTCGCCCTGTAAACTCAATCAGCGTGAACTCAGTCCGAGTTGATATTCTTTCGTAGATTCTCTCATAGATTTCCGGAACCTTCTCCGGCACTTTTACCTTGTACACAATATAGTCCACTTCCTTTTCGTACCCTTTCGACTCAAGGAAGTGAATGATGTATTCGAAGTTATAGTATGTGGCGATTGTTGGTTCATTATCAAGCCCCTCGACCAGAAAACCCTCCGGGTCTTGATCGGTAAAACCCATCGGTCCAACAATCTTGTTCATCCCCTTCTTCCTCGCCCAGTCTTCAACATAGTCGAGGAGGGCGTGTGCCACTTCACTGTCTTCAAAACACTCCAGGTAGCCAAATCTCGCGGTTTTTTCATCTTGGAGCTCATTACATCGCGTGTTGACGATGCCCATGACTCGTCCAGAGATACTGTTGTCCCGGTGTGCCAGGGCGAGCGTGGTGTCGCAATACGAGAAGGCTCTGTTTTTCTTGGGATTGAAGAAACGCCACTCATCCGTGTAAATGGGTGGGACCCATCTGTCGTGGTTGCGATGAATTCTGGTTGGCAGGTGAATGAACTTCTTTAGCTCTCTGCGATGTGTGATTTGCTTTACTTGTACGCCCATAAGCAGCCCATTCTGCTGAGACCTTCACGCAAAAAACGACAACGACG
>JABMQX010000618.1 GCA_013203085.1 bacterium
GTCAAGTTCAGGAGTATGCCGTGCAGCCAAGTATAGAGGACGGATTTGCCGCGGAACCTTTGGGCAGACCTTATGGCCAGAATAAGGGTGTCCTGAACGAGGTCCTGGGCGTCGGCTTCGTTGCCACACAGCAGGTAGGCAGAACGGAGCAGCCTGTCTCCATAAAGACGGACCAGTTCTTCCACCGCCGTGGGGTCTCCGTTCTTCATCGCAGCGACTATCTCGGCCTTATTCATCACTTATATGTGCCATTTTCTAAGAAAAGGTTCAACGGACCTCCTACAATCACCTCCATATTATCATTGATTCATTCTGCAAGGCAGCGGTGGACAATAACGGCAGACAACGCCTTGACACCATCGCGGCACTGGAGCATACTCGGTACGCTTGCGATTTGACCTCCGACAGAGGAGTGGAAACCATGCGCGGAAGTTTTTCTGTCATCTCGTTCATCGCAGTGCTTCTCGTAGGCAGCGAGGTGTTCTCCGGCGAACCAGGGATTACCGTCCACCTCGACAGCTACGCGGACAGAAGGACAGCGGAGGTCGCTCCACAACTCTTCAGCCTTCCTCCGGAACAATCGTGGGCGACGTACAAGAGCGAATCCATCGTTTACCTGCCGGGGGAGAAAGCTAATATTACAGTTGAGATTCCCTCGGGCCAGGGCGACCCGGACGGCGAGATTGCTGTCCTTTCTCTCGTCTCCGGAAGCACTCGGGTCCTCTACCACGGACCCCTCAGCCCCGGGACTTATGGGCCTTATGAGGCAGCCATTACCGCAGATTTCGAGGTTTATGAGGTCCGTGTTCGCGCCGGCGACAAGACCGTAACGAAAGGCTTCTACGGTATTCGACCCTGGCGAGGGATGAAAAACTTCTCCGAAGAACTCTCGCCCCATCGGATTTTCCTTGGCTATCAGAAACCCGCCCCTTGGCGTTTCAAGAGAACCACCCCCTGGGATATGGCGGTCAAAGAAAAGGCCGTGCCGCTTGACGCGCTCGACGCGAACTGGGCTCTCGCATCGCACGTCGGGAAAGCCAGCTCCATTCGGGAAAAATGGTGGCTGTGGACACATTACGCCTGCGGGATGGTCGGACTGCAAGATGATCGCACCGGTCTTTTCTGGGGCGAGTATAACCCGTGGATTCGGCCAGTTCCTCTGAAATTCAAAGGCCCACAAAACGCGCCTCGCACGAATCAGCAATTCACGGTATGGCTTCCTCCTCACTTCACCATGCATTGGACACAGGGAATCCTCCCAAACGGAATCTACTTCCGCGAGAGAATCCAACCCGTGTTGCGGAAGTGGGCTGAGAAACTCAGCGATAGGATTTCGGATTTGGCATTTGGAAGTCCGCAATCGCCATTCCGCAATCGTCAATCGGCGAAGCACCCGAACGAGCGGCTCAGAATTTCCCTCGGAGATGATTGGAGCGTCGGTCGCGGCATCGGGCGTGGTTTCGGGCCTGAGACACTCCGCTATTTCGTATTCTGGATGAACCAGCAGTTCGGCATCGCCATCCAAGCCGACACTTTCAAGGAGCTGATTCAGAAGTGCAGGCAATACCCGAAGCACTTCGAGTACTTTGTCGCAAGGAACACGACCCTTCGTTCTCTGGAACTGACCTGCGAGGCGGTTCGAGACATCATGCCCGGTTCAAAAGCGTGGAGCAAAAACGGCGAGTCTAACAGACAGCTTATCGCTCTTCCCGAGGCGGCTGAATTCTGCGAGATTCTGTCTCGGTGCATCGGCGTCGGAACGAGTGACGACCGATTCGCATTCCGGCTCGCGAACGGCAATCCCCTCCCATACAGCATGTCTAACATGGTCTTCAAAGCGTTCGCTCCGGATCACAACTTCTGCGTCGGATGGAGCGGTTGCGGTCAGAAACCCACCGATGGCGAAATCTATCGGTGGTATTTGGAGCCGGCGTGGATCACCGCATACGACATGGACGGCAAGATTCGCCACCTGTACACACACTCCCCGCCGACGGGTTCAGAGGGAGTCTGGCGCTCCCTGATTGAAGATGCCGGTGCGCCAGATGAAAAGATTCAGGTCCACGACAAATGCTTTCAGCTCATGGAGGCTATCGGCGTCGAAAAACCGACGGGCCCGGTCTTTGTCTGCAAAGACTGGACCTTCGCCGACGACAAGTCGGGGAGCGCCTTCCGACCCGATCTCTACGAGAAGTTCCTCATTTCCCTTCGTCGCCAAAAGGTCCCGATTTCGTCCGCCGTGCATGCCGATCATGAATCCGCCTTGCCCGCGGACCTGCCGAGGCTCTATGCGCCGCGAATGAGCGGCGAAGACGAGATTCGTTTCGGCTTCAGGGCGGGCTACGTCGAGAAATGGTTCACGTGCGCCGCATCCGGCATTCCCGATTCCCTTATCGGCGACCTTGCCGTACAGCTCAACTCCGCCAGCAGCGACCCGATCATCTTCCCGCTGGGCACTTCCATCGAAGGATACGGCTTCGAGGCTAAGGGAATGAAATTCGTCGTCGCGGAAGAAGTAGCGGGACGAAAAGAGCAAGGCGAAATAAAGATCAAGGTCGGCGACGCGCGATGGACAGTGATAGACATCATCGCCGCAAAACCCGTCCCGTCGAGAAAGGAAGGAGAATACGTCATCTTCGAGGCATCACTTCAGCCGAATTCCGCAACCCTCTATTGCCTCGTGCAGAGGAGACAGGAATGATGGCGAGGGCATGGGTGTGTTCTTGCTTTCTGGCGTTGGTGGCCTGCGCTCCTTGCGGAGCAGATGTCCTCGATGAGATCGCTCCCGCGGCCGTGGTTTGCATTGGGAACGATGCCCCGGCTGAGGAACGGCAAGCCGGCCGTCTGATATTCACAGCCCTGAGGAAGAGAAGCGATTCGGCCCTCCTTCTGAGCGATGAGCAGGTTCTCGCCACGCCCTTCGCTGTAAGCGACAAATGGCACGTCATCGCCGTCGGACGCCCCACCACGAAC
>JABMQX010000060.1 GCA_013203085.1 bacterium
CGCGGGGGGCATCCGGCAAATGATGTATTTACCCTCTTGGGCCTTCAGACATCTAACAAGGAGGCGACGCACCCCAATTGGAATGGTCGGCGAAACCGCGTCCGACAAGGATAGCACTCTTGGTCCGTCTGCATGACAGCTATGGATATGAAACCCGAGAAAAGGTGATGTGCCGGGGGCCGGGATGGTGTAGCTGCCCGAGCTGTCCGCCGCCGGCGAGAGGCGTGCGTAGCGCGTCACACTCCATGCCGCATATGGGAGGTGGACTCCGATGAAAAAAGCTTCTGAAACGGTTGGGCTTCCGCCGGGGACTCCTGTTCACGTGGGAAAAAGGAGGGCGGAGAGGGTCAGGATTACGGTAATTGACTACGACGAGGCGCGCGTTGAGGAAAAGGAGGTCAAAAGCGTTGAGGAATGTTTTCCCTTCAGAGATAAGCCCTCCGTGACCTGGATCAACGTGGATGGGCTTCACGATCTGGAGGTCATGGAGAAGATCGGGACGCATTTTGGCCTGCACCCTCTTGTCTTAGAAGGCATTGTGAACACAGAACAACGTCCGAAGATGGAGGATTTCACAAACTGTATTTTTGTCGTTCTGAAAATGCTCTATATTGAGGAGGAGAACGACGAGGTCGCCGTGGAGCAAGTCAGTCTCATTCTCGGCTCCAATTTCGTGATTTCGTTCCAGGAAAGAGAGGGAGATGTCTTCGAGCACATCAGAGAGAGAATCAGAACGGCGAAGGGTCGAATCCGAAAGACGGGGAGCGATTATCTGGCCTACTGTCTGGTTGATGCGATTGTTGACAACTATTTTCTCGTTCTGGAGAAACTCAGCGACAAGGTGGAGCTTCTGGAAGATGAGCTTCTCCCCAATCCGAAACCGGAGACGCTACCCGCTATTCAGCGATTGAAACGGTCGCTGATATCGTTACGGAGGTCGGTTTGGCCCCTACGGGAGGTTGTAAACAGCGTAGAAAGAGGGGATTCGGCGCTCATAAAAAAGGCCACGCGGCTGTACCTTAGAGATGTTTACGATCACACGATTCAGGTGATCGACACCATAGAGGCGCTGCGGGACACGGTTGCCGGTATTCTTGACATTTATCTGTCGAGCATGAGCAACAAGATGAACGAGGTCATGAAGGTCCTGACGCTGGTGGCGACGATCTTCATTCCTCTAACGTTCATCGCCGGGATTTACGGCATGAACTTCAAGTATATGCCGGAGCTGGAATGGCGGTTCGGCTATGCAGTTGTCTGGATTGTTATAGGTGTTGTTGTTGTGTCCATGCTGTTCCATTTCAAGAGAAAGAAGTGGCTGTAGCGGGGAGCAGAGACACCAGCAGCATGACGCAGGCCGTGACTCGCCGTGGGTATCATTTATCGAAGAAGCCCTGAAGTTCGGCGCAGCTTGAGAAGGCCTGGCTGGGGCTGTCACCGTAAGCGGGCTTGCCGATGATGCGAATGCCGTAAGTCTCAACGGTCGGAAATTTCACTGAGAATTCTTGTCCATTTCGCATCCGCCGGTGGTTGGTGGCTGTCGTCGCAGGATACGATTTCAGCTCGGCGACCGTCTCCCATTCGGCATTCGGCTTGCGTAAAACCTGTATCTTCGGCTTGCCGGCAGAAGCATCGAACCAGCCGCCGTCGTGGAAGATTGCACCGTGGGCATAGACCACGCGGTTGATTTTCACCGCCTTTTTTAGAGTGACAGCGTACCAATCTTCATCGGCTTTTCTCGCATTGAAGGTCACGCGGAGAGTCGAAGTTTCGCCGTCGGCGATTTCTCCCTCGACGTTGCCTTTTCGGGAATAACTCTCCTTGCCGAAAGAGAAAAGCGAGAAAGCGGCGGAAGAGAAAGAACCGGGTTCTCGCAGCCAGACCTTGAACGAGTAACCTTCGGCTCCGGCGTCGGCGAAGGTTGTCATGTAAAGCTTGAGCGGCTTCCATTCGCGTTTCTCTCCCGACAGAGTCACCACCGAAGCCGGCACGGCGAAAACCTTCTTGCCGCTGCGCTCCTCAATGCGGACGTTCGCACCTGGACGGCGATACTTGATGGCGACCCGCTGCAGAGACTCGATCCCCGGGTTCAAAACCGTGTCGGCAGCGAGAACCAGTGGACCGCACCGCACCGCGACAAGGCCCTTATTGCCGTAGTCCCCCTGAACCATCGTGGGCCTGACTTCCATATCGAGCGTTACGGTGCTCTCCTTCTGCCAGGTTGTTGTGATGGGAGCATACGTTCCCGGTTTCGGGGGGCGGATTCCCTTCAAACCGCTTCCCAAAATGAACGCGCGCCTGCACCAGCCCGGTATGCGGAGATAAAGCGTGAACTTCGCGGGCTTTTCCGGGGAGATTTTCAAGGTCACTCTGCCGCTGAAAGGATAATCGGTCTCCTGAGTGATTCTGACCTTCGGGCCGCCCGGAATCGTGGCGACGAGGCTGCTGGGACCGTAGAGATTCACGGCGATGCCATCGCTTTTCATGCCGTATGCGAAGGTCGGAATCAACGCCACGCCACGGGGGCCGCTCGAAGTGCAGCAGCAGATATCAGTGCGGTACTGTTTAGTCCCCTCGAGGGGCGTGAAGTAGCAGAATGCGTCTCCGGTAGGCTTTTGGGCCCCGAGGAGATGATTATAGACGATTTGCTCGATAACGTCCGCGTACTTCGATTCGCCGGTCAAACGCAGGAGTTGGAGATTGAGCTGAAGCCATGTCACGGTGGCACAGGTTTCGGAGACAGCACCTGTCCTCGGGAGATAATGATCCTTCTGAAAATGTTCGCCGAGGCTCGTCCCGCCAGTGATGTACATCTGATTCTCGACGATGTCCTCCCAGGCAATCGTGGGAACGCGGAGGTACTTCTCGTTTCCGGTGCACCGATAAAGCTCGCACAGTCCGACGAGGTTAGACATCATCTCATAAGCCTTACCGTTGGCGGTTCGGAAAACGGAGCCTTTCTCGAGCAGGGATGAGATGATCTTCGGTCCGTGGGGCAGGTCGTAAGCTTTCACCAAGTACTCGCAGAACTCGAGGAACTTCTTTTCCCCGGTCGCATTGTAAAGGTGCATCATCGGCTCCATGACACTGGTAGCCGCCATCCCAACGTGCGTTCCCGATTTTATGATGTCCCGCTTTCCCGGTCCGAAGGTGTTGACCA
>JABMQX010000619.1 GCA_013203085.1 bacterium
CGCCCTCAGAAGTAGAATAATTGACGAATGCTCCAATATCCCCTTTGCCGGACAGTTCATCGGTGGCATAGAAAATCTTGTCGCCTATCCATCCCCCGAAAGAATCGAAGGGCTTGCTGAACCGGGCAACAAAGTGAACGGTATAATCGTTCCACTTTGCCCCCGACTGTCCTTGCTGCTTGGAATACCCTTCGATCTCGGTACCGGATACCTTTTTGATGTGGGCGTCTCGGACGGAAAAGTTGTACTCCGTGGGGAAAAGAAGATCGAAGAGTATCCGAGCCATCTCCGTTTTTGGGAAAGTGTACCGTTGAAATCCAGCCCTTGTCGTTGTTGTCAGTTCCACCCTGATACCATAATCGTCAAGCGTGACTGCGTAATATCCCGGAGAGGCAACCTCCGTATCATGCCTGAACCTCGACCGATACCCCTTGTCCGGATCGCTCTCAGGGCCGGGGACTGTCTTAAGTTCTCCAACAGTTGGCATAGTGAGAAGGCCGCCCATAGTCCATGAATGAATGTGGCTGAATCCCGCGATGTTCTCAATGAGATACTCATACCCCGCTTTCCAGCAATGGCGTTGATTATCAGGGCTTAGCTTTACCATCCCAAAAGGCATACTCGGTCCGGGATAAAGCATCCATCTTGAGCTTGACGTGCCAAGCATAGGGTCCACCCAGTCAACCGGTTGCCGCTCCACTGCCGGATTGCGCACGATCCGCCGTATGAACACGCTTTTGCCCCGGCTCTTGATCTCAACCGTCGCAGGCGTTGGCGCCTTTACCTGTGGCAGGGCCAACTCAACAGTTTCCGTACCCGGCTTGACTTGGAGTTTCATCGGGTCAAGTCCACTGACCTGGATTGTTGCGTCAGACTCTTTACCCACTCCGGTGAGCCTAACCCGCATGAGCTGGCAGGGTTTTCCGTCTTTGCGACTCAGCCATGGGGCCAGACTTACTGACCGTACCAGTATGCCCTCGGGCTGGGCCAGTTTCACGGACTGCGGAGCCTCAAAGCGCACCGAATCGTAGAGCATCCAACTGCCCGAAACCGTTGTGATAATGATTTCGTTGATGCCTTGTTTCAACACATCCGCTGGAATGGTGATGGAATAACAGTGTTCGCGACCAGCCGATGGATTGCCGAATACCGACGCATCCGTCCCGCCCCGGGGCATCTGATTCTCGAAAGACCGCCCGTTGACATCAATTCGAAGCTTCGGCGGCTTGCTGCCGTGTGTATCAACCAGATCGAGAACCAGCCGACAGGTACCCTCATGAATCGTTCGCCCGATGCCGAATAGAATCGTGAAGGCATGCCTCTGACTGCCCGCCCAAATATCCTCTGGTCCGGGGTGCACGTATGGCCAGCCCCGATCAAACTCGGATTGGCCAACAATAAAAATGGGATCAGTTCCGAAATCAGTGGAAAAGCGGCTCCATCCATTTCGTCCCAGCGCAAATTCACCAGTATCGTTGTCGGCCTTGCCAAGCTGCCAGAGGACATCAAGTTCTCCAGCCGAGGCATTGCTTTCTCCAAGCGTCGGTATGGCCAAGAAACAAAGGCAAAACACAAATAAGCTGCTGAAGGCTGAATTACTCTTCTTCATGATTGGTAATCTCCCGGTTGCTCATAGGGGCAGATGAACTTATAACGTGCTTCTTCAATGGTCGAACGGAACTTCGGGGATAGTCGTCGGTGCATTTTGAACAGTCAAGATCCACACCGCTAACTAAACGCTCCGGCGCTGAAACTGTATTTCCCAAAAGTCCGTCAAGTTGCAGCGAACGGGCGACGTGTCTGTCTCGTCACTTTGTGGCAAATACTACCTATTTTGTCCTGGCGGGCACAGCAATATCGGCCTTGTCAGGCCCCTTGACCGCAACATCGAGGACTTTTACGGGGCTATTGACCCACTTCTTCTTTTCGTAGTCATAAGGAATCGCAACGAGCCGGTCTGAAGTGATTCGGATAACCGTAAACTCGTTTGGACTGTTCGGTGCGGGGGAAGGAAGCTGAACGAAGTTGACGCCGACGTACTTATCAACTTTCGACTTGTGATAGTGCCCGCCCAGAACCAGAATGACGTTAGCATCGCCGAATGCCTTGACCACCTCGGCCCTATTCGTCATGGCATCGAAACACAAATGCGCAGCCACGACCACAGGCATGTTCTTGGGGACCTTTGCCAGATCCCGGCGAACGAAATCGAGGGCCTCTTTTGTGATCGGCTGGGCCGGGCTATTGAGGCTCTCATCATATTTCGAGAACAGGGCGATGAAGTGGACGCCGCCTTTGTCGAAAGTGTACGTGAGCGCCCCGTGCCGAGCAATGATCCAGCTTTTCATTGTCTCGCTTGGCACTTTGCCACCTTCATCGTGGTTGCCGACGATGTCATAGCTTCGGAATTTCAGCCGTTTCGTGATCAGCTCCTCGTACGTCCGTTTTGCGGCCGTCGTCGGCCATTCCGTGATGTCGCCGCAGCCGAACACAAATGCCGGCTCAGCGACCTTTCCACCGACACTGGCGGGATACTTTACGCCCGGTAAGCTGTTCATGCCCTCGATCGCTGGGAGGAGGTGCCTCCCATCTCCATTAGTCTGTATGTGTTGGTCGGACCAGCCGAAGAAGGTCAATGCCGCCTCGCCAGCGAGTGCCTGGCCGGCGCACATTGCCGACGCCAACAAGCAGATAACCGATAAGGTAATCGTCATGAACCGTTTTTGCACTATCCTCATTCCGTCTCCTCTCCTACCGGGGCCTGCGAAATTGCACCTCGTACGCATTGTCCAGCCAACCCCCCGGCTTCGTCAATAGTTTTCCTGTGTGAGAGAACTGTTATGCTTCAAACGGAATTGGACATTTCCTCGTTGTCGCTCAACATATAGCCGGAAAGGAGGAGGGGATGATTCCAGAGAAGCGGACAAACTTCTCATCGGAGGAGAAGGTTCGGATTCTTCGTCGGCAACTTGTGGACAAGATTCCGATGTCGGACCCGTGCGACGGGTACGCGTTACACGCCACGGTCTTCTACCGTTGGCAGAAGATGTTCATTGAAAACGGGACACGGGCGTCTGAGTGGCGAGATCATGGGCGAACCCCGATAGCAGGAAAACGAAAAGGCGGTGTTGAAGACACAAACGCGGAGACAAGTGTGCTACTGACTGTGAGTCTATTGAGGCAAAATGCGTGACACTAAGAGGAAAATATGGGTGAGTGATGGGATTGGAACCCACGACAACTGGAGCCACAGTTGTGAAGGGCTCTCCTCGCAATGTCCAGAAGCTCCCCATAGCTCAGCCGTTCGACATAGAACATGTGCTCTGACAAAACACTGAGCGTGTGATCGAGTTTCGATTCGTCGTAATAACATGCGGCAGGAACCGAGAGTTGAGAATAGTACCCCTGTTTCATCTTCTCGATGTCCGGATAGCCGAGCACGTCGTCGAAAAGCGTCTTGGAAGCGTCGTATGCCACGAAGTTCTTGTCCAGGGCCTCTGCGAGCTTGCAGACGATGTGTGTCTTGGCGCACCCGTGCCTCCCGACGAGAAGTGCAGGGTCTCCTATGAGAAGAGATGCGAGTAGAAGGTTTTCTGTTTCCGTTTTCCATCCGCAGATGCCGAGTTGTTCAAGAATCCTCATCTGCTTTCTCCTTTGGTTTGATGTGTTGAAAAACAAAAAGGTGGAGGCATCCCGCGCATGGACGAGACACTTCCCCCGTGACAGGTTTTGTTTTCGGGTTGCTTAAGCGTCCAGCAGACGCACGCGGGCCCTCCCAGGCGCGTTACTCTATCTGGAGATCGACCGGGCAGAAGTCCGTTGGGTACTGAGGCGCTTTCGAGTTATCGGGGAGGAGTTAGTCGAGGTGTTTGCCTGCCCAAAGGCTGCGGCCAGGGGCGGGATGCACGCTGATGCGGTCGAACACGTCCCGGATGTAGGCGAAGGGATCCATCTGGAGTCGTTTGTATGTGTCGATGGACCTGCTGAGGGCGGCCGCTGTTCGCCCGCCGTTGTCGCTCCCGAAGAGTAACCCCTGGTCGAGGCCCAACGGGGGGCGGGTATGCACCCAAGACGCCACTTTGGTCAAATTGGGCTTGACACCACTCGCGCGTCTGGCATAATCAACGCCGGATAAAGAGAGCTCTGGTGTTTCACAGAAAACTGGACTTTTCGCAGGTTGCGGAAATTAGCGATTCCGGTCCTTGAGGGAAGATGATCGGCGGACAAGCCTCACAAACGTCTGGAGACAACGCGGAGTCAGCACACCTCCTGCGGTACCGGCCCTCAAGCCTCAGGCGAAGAATAGGCAGCGTCGTTTTACTATATCTCGGACTCGGTCTGCTTTTCGGGATCATCATTGGCGCACCTGAACTTTTTCTGGGCGACTACCCCGCGGAAATCAAGGTCAAGCACGGCATGCTGATCGTCGTTGGTGCCTTCGTTGCCCTTGCTCTCGCCCGCCGGGGGGCCAGGCTTTGGCGGCGCTGGCCCCTGGTCTGCGGCATTATTTGCATCCTTCAGTCAATCGCAGCGTTTCTCGTCCTCCGATCCGAGTCGTCTCCAGCTCCAGGTGCGACGCCAATCCAATATACAATATGCGTCGTCGCATTACTTGGCGGCGTTCTTTTTATGATACACGGCATTTCGCAGTTGTCGCAATCGAGGCAGCAAACGCAGGAGGAGAAACAAATGACATCCACGTCCAACGCCGCTCAAACCCCGAAAAGGAATGAGCTGATTAACTTCCTCCCGATCTTGACCCTCGCCTCTGGGATCTTCGTGATGGCGCGCCTGGGCGAGGACCACATCGCGAATTATTTTCTCATCCCTATCTATGGGATCAGCATGTATTGGATTTCCATCAGGATGGTGTTCAGGAAGAGATTCAGCAAACTTGTTATTCTCCTGATTCTCTTCCCGGCAACTTTGTTTCTCACGTACTTTGTGCTGTTGTTTCTCCGCCCCCGTCCGGCCGAACCCGCAGATGGCCCCCTGCCCAGAGGGCAACAATACGGCGGTGCGGGACCCCGATGATGAAAAGCGCGGTTCCGAGGACGCGCAGGGGCCGGAGGCGCGATTGATGCCGGCGCGGGACCAACCGTCGGGATTGCCCTCGCGACCCCTCGTTTTCCCCTTGGCCAAATCAATCCCCACCAGCAAAACTCCCCCGGGGCGTTTGTTTTCTCTTCGTCAGTCTGTGGCGTCCTTCAGGTGGATGACCTCGCCGAACTGGGCGAAGTCGTTCGTCTGGCTTCCTCCTCCGAACAGGATGGTCAGGATTCTCACTCCTTTCCCTTTCATCTGTTTCTGCAGTCCACTCTCAATGTTCGAGTAGCCGTCGGTTATCACCACGGCTTTTTCGTATGCGTTCTCGAGGATAGACTTTGCCACGGCATCGAACGAGGTCCCGTAGGTTGTCGCGATTTTGCCTCTCGCCAGTTCATGCATCGAGATTTCCACGACTTCATTCGAGAACTCGTAGATGCTGGTGATCTCGTTTTGAAGCCGGCGGAGGATGCCGAGGATTTCCGGCAGGGAGTCATTGACGCTGCCCGACACATCCAGGTAGATGGCGATTCCTCTGTTTTTCTCTCTCGGCCTGCTCAGCCTATTGTGAAAGTAGACTGGGAGCAGACCTGATGCCAAAAGCACAAGGTCTTTCTTGGAAGGGTGAAGGGGAATCGGCGAGATGATGCTGTGCCTTTCCCTGAACTCCTCATTGAACCGGTCGATCTTTCTATCTGTGGCGTAGCCGAGCAAGAGGCTTCTCTTAATGGACAGCTTGGATTCCAGTGCTTCCATCAAAAGCTCTGAGATGGTCGGGAAGTAACCAGCTTGTCTCCCGCCCTGTGCGATGTCTTTCTTGATGTCTTCCGCGATCCTTGCCGCCGTTTCTCTGTCGACAGGGTTGAGTTTCGAAGCTGACTTGTCCTCCGTTCCCCGTAAAAAGTGGCCTCCAATTAGAACCCACATGTCAATTCTATTCGGCTAACCGAGGAACTTGGACGATGGCTTCCTCAAGATAGTCGACAGATTGGCAGCACTGAATTTCAGCCACTCATCCGCGTAAGAAGACTCTGGAGTTTATAAATCTTTCGGTCAGCATCCCGGTCAAGGGCAGGCAAATGGCATCATGAACAAGCAACCGGTTGGACCCTACGACTCGATGGTAAGTATTACTTC
>JABMQX010000620.1 GCA_013203085.1 bacterium
GTCGAATCGAATCATCCAAGCCCTGAAGGGGCGCAGTAATCCAATACCACTATAATAGAGCCGCACACTCACGAAGGGTACAAACACCACTCAACCATGATATTCTATCAAATGGAGACTTATGGCTTCTTCAAACTGAAGCATTTGCATAGTGCTTTTCTGCTTTACTGTTGCCAAAGCGCGCGATTAAGGCCTCAACACATGCGTTGTCACCGATCAATGCTTGACTCGCTCTGCTTCTCGCGTGTGCCCAAAAGGTTCCGCACTGTAGAAAGCATTACTTAGCTTTGCGGTTCTGGAAGATAGAGGATGGCTGGGTAATGTACATTCCATTGGGTCCACGGCTGCTGTTGACGAAATCCTCCGACGGGTTGACCTTTCACGCGGTTCGCGTGTTGGATTTGGGCGGCTCAGTCAGTGATACGATAGCGGCGAATGGTGGATACCGGATGTATTTCCACCGTAATCCGGGTACCGCTGGATTCAAACGCCTCAGCATCTGGAGCGCATTCTCGAAAGATGGGAGGGAGTGGACTGTTGAAGATGGACCCAGATTGACAGCCAGCGCGGACGGCCCGGATCGTTTGGGCGTAGGTGACCCCGCCGTTATCCGGTTGGCCGATGGAACGTATCGAATGTTTTACAAGAGTTTCATCAACGAGCCGGCCAGCAGTTGGTTTCCACGGCCAGGTGCCCGACCCGGACCGCAACCCGCGCCTCGATCAACAGTTCAACCAGGCCCCCGACTAGGAATTCGGCCGCCTCATCATCGTGCCGCGAGCGAACTCGAAGTGGAGTTCATAGATTCGTCCTACAAGGTTGCCGAAGGCAATGTCTCCGGTTGGTTCTCCACGGGCCAGCAAGCAGACATCGTGCTGTCGGCGATCGATTTCAACAACACCGGCGGGCCGCTCTTGTTCAACCACAACGCCGGCATCGCCAGCGACGGCACTCGACTGCTGCTGGCCGACCGAAACAACAACCGCGCGCTCGTTTGGGAGAGCCTTCCGGAAAGCAACGTCGAGCCAACGATGGTGCTGGGCCAAAAGGACTCTACCAGCAACAACCCGGGCGCCGGTCCAGACCAGATGAACTGGCCGGTGAGCGTATCTGCGGCCGACGACAGAGTGGTCGTGGCCGATACCTACAACCATCGCGTCCTCATCTGGAACTCTTTTCCGAATCGAAACGGCCAGCCGGATCGCCGGCCAGCGGTAGGTAATCCACGAAAGGCTATGGTGGAGCGATTGGTTATGCTTAATTTCAATTACTTATAAAAACAGTTTTCTTTGCTGGTTTGGGAGCCTTCACTACCATGAACCGTAGTGGACTACTGCTTTCATTATACCAGCAATGTACGATGTCTTTCGTACTTTCAATAAGTGTGTCTTTCGTAACTTCCATCTTCTCGTCACCAATTTCCACCACCCCCGTTCCTTCAAGCACATAAAATGCCACATCAACAGGAGTAATATGGCGCTTCAATGATTGCCCAGGTTCCAATGCAATGACTGTGATCATAGCCTCATTTGTATTGTATAGATTTCTAGCGTCAACGCCATGTGCATTATCCATAACTTCGACTTCAGATAGTTTTTTGATAATCATAATTCCCTTTCCTTCTTTCTTCTCTTAGCATAACTAGTTATTCCACACAAAATCTCCGTTTGCCGGGTGCGGATCACCCCAAAATCATGTATTTTAGTTTCGGCGCCCGGGTAGTCGAGCGGAATTCGATGAAAACGTTGACGAGCGTCGGTTTATCGCTTAACATAACGCCGGAAAGTCGGTGGTTATGGAAATTTATTTTGTAATCAGTTCTCCTGACTCGACATCCAACCTTCCGCATAACGGACCGGCCCCAGAGTCGTCAAGGAACAGTCTCGCCGCTTCTCTTCATCAAGAGGAACATCTGTGGCTTGACAATCCGCGTATGAAGGCTCAGGCTCGAATCCGCAGGATTTCTCTCTTCTGACCCACAAGCGAGGGTTACGCTCACCATTTAGCTTCTACGATTTCCAGCCCCGGTCACCGTGAGGCTCAGTCTTCATTTCTCACCGGGTCATGCGTCTCAGCAGGCGGAGAGCCATCCGGCGGCGTTTGGATGAAGCGTTTCAGGTCATCAACCAGAGGTTCGTCCCGGTACACAATCTCAGCGGTTTTGATCGCCTGCTTCCCCGAAGGGTCGAGCCGCTTGGTTTCCTGCAATTCCCTCCGGCTTTCCTGCAAACGGCCGGCTTGCGACAGATAGTAGGAGAAAACAAGGTGGTGGAAGGGACTCGCCGGTGAACGCGATGCCGCCTCCCTGAATTGTTCCAGAACTTTTGCCCAGTCCACGATGCCCGCGTCTTCCATCTTCGCGAGGAGAGTGCGGGCGATCCGGTGGGCGACCATGGGCGAAAAGCGGCGTAGGAGGCGGTCCGCGACGGCGTATTCCCTGAGTGCGTCGTCATATTGCTTGAGCCGGAAATAGGTGTGAGCGAGGTACAGGTGGAGGTTGTGGTTGGCGCCGTCCCACTTCAGCGCTCTTTGAAGCTCGGCGATGGCTTCCTCGTACTCGATATACCCCGGAGGTGGATCAGTGCTTTCGGCAATCGCCTGGGCCACAACGAGGTGAGAGTTTGCGTTGAGCGTCTTCGAGGCGTAGAAAACGCCGAGACCGCAGACAACGACCAGAGCCGAAGTGCACAGCCCAGCCGTTCTCTTCGTGAGCTGGATTCGACGACCCTCTGCAGGGTGGGCGTTGGTGACCATCAATGCCAGGAAAAGCCACACCGTCATCGCGATTCCCGGAATGTAGAGATCAAAATCCGCCAGACTGTGGATCAGAAAACAGGCAATCCCGATGAACGCCGAGAGCACAACCGTTTCTCTGAGGGGGTCTTTTTTCTCGCCCTTGAGATGGTCCCGCACGAACGATCTCGCCGCAGCCAGACCAAAAAGCCAGATGCCTGCGAAAAAGGCAAAGCCAACCACACCAGTCTCGATGAGTATCTGGAGGAAATTATTGTGGGCGGTTCTGGCCTCACCAGTCCCCGGAAAGCGATACCGCGGATAGAGCAACCCAAACGAATTAAAGCCATTTCCGATAATGGGGCTTCTCAGAAACATCTTATAACCCGCCCTCCAATAATCGAGCCGCTCCCCGAATGTGAAACTGCCTTTCTCAATGATGAGCCTGCGACCCACCGGAGTCATTAGTACTGCCGAGAGCAAAACCACAGTCGCCAGCAGGCTCACCAAGAGCACTTTTGGCTTCAGACCAAACCTCCTTCGTCCCGCTACAACGGCGGCGATGGCGACGATGAGAAACGTCAGAAATCCGGCCTTCGATTGCGTCAGCAAGAGGGAAATAAAGCACGCCAGCGGAAGGATAATCACGTAAGCAATCAGCTTCTTGAGGTTTTTTTTCTCGAACCACTCCTTATGCAACGCCCCGTAAAACAAGGTCAGCGGAAAAGACGCGAGGAGAAAGCCAGCGAGCGAATTCGGGTAAAGGAATACGGAAAAGACCCTCCGGCGGTGGACTCTGGCGAGATAATCGCCCTGGAGTTCGGGAGGTATGTGCTCCCTGATAGTCCGGGCGAGCTCCTCAAATCCGAGGACGAACTGGTACAAAGCCAGCCACGCCACGATCGCCGTGGAGATCAGAAAATACTTGAGAATCCTCCTCTGCTGCTTCGGCGTGTCAAGGGCGTGTACGATGACGAAGTAGAGGAGCGCATAGCTGACGAACTGTTTCAGAATGACCATGCTTGAGTGGAATCCGGGGGAAAGGATCGTGGCCGCAAACCCGGTCAGAATGAACAGCCACATCATGGCGTCCAGTTTACCCACCCGAAGGACGAAGCTTCGTCGCGACAAACTCTTCATCCCCCAGAGAAGAAACACCAGAAGGATGAGGATTTCCGCGATTTCCTCCGGCCAGGGAGTGGAAAGGAGGTCCGACGTGATTTTCAATGCGGAGCGCAGGTTGAGGGAGAAGATCGCACTGAAGAAATTCGTCAAGTGTTGCCCGATGGCAAAGAGGTCACTGGGGACAAGGGGCGAGGCTACGTCCAGGTTCAGGACGCCGAATTTCAGGGGGATGAGAATCGCCAGAATCAGAAGAAGGAAAGAGATGGCCTTATCGTAGATTTGCTTACTCTCTGCGATAGGTCTCCTGGCTAAGCGGTCTTGTGACTTCAAAAGGGTGGTGCCTTACTCTGACGGACCGACGACCGGGGCTGAACGTGCATATTCTCCCGGCCGAGAAAGCAAATGATGACGGCCAGGGAAGCTACGGCCGCCATTTCCGTACGCAAGATGTTCTCCCCGAGGGAAGCGAGCCGAATGCCCGCCTTTCCGGCCTGTTCGGTTTCTTCCCGGCTGAACCCGCCTTCCGGCCCGATATAAATCCTGACTTCCTTGTGAGCGGGCCCCATTTCCTCAAGAACGTCATAAATGGGTGGATTCCGGTCGAGGGACCCTGCCAGAATCGGGAAGACCCATTCCGGCAGTTCTTTTATCGCCGTCGAAAAATCCACCGGCGAGTTGATCTGGGGCAAAGTTGCTCTGCGACACTGCTTCGCCGCCGCGACAGATATTCGCCGCCAGCGGTCGAGTTTGGTCGTGATGTTGTAATCGTCGAGTTTGACCACGGTTCTGGTGGTCACCAGCGGCGTTATGGAATCGGCGCCGAGCTCCGTCCCTCCCTCGACGACGAGATCGAACCTTCTCCCCTTGGGCACTGCGACGTAGAGGCCTATGGCTCGTCCCCCGGCGCGCTTGTGAACCTCTCTTGCCGTCACCCTTGCGACAACGAGCTCGCGGTCAATCCGCACGATTCTGGCGGCGAATTGTGTTCCCTCCCCGTCGAAGAGGACAATGTAATCTCCGGGCTTCTTCCTGAGGATGGAGATTATATGGCGAGCTTGGTCGCCCTTGATTACGGCGTTATTTCCTGAAAGGGCTTCACGAGGGACGTAAAACCTTGCCTCACGCATGATGAATCTCCCGAGGGCGAATCGGAACAATACCTTCGGTCTCCGCCGTCAGCTCAGGCGGGGTCATTTCTTGTGCAGCTTCTTAACCCGGGCGGCGAAGGCGGCTCTTCGCGGATGTTCTTTGTCGCCGGTCGAGGCCGAAAAATCCTCCAGCAGTTGCCGCTGGCGCTTGTTGAGCTTTTGCGGTGTTTCGACGATGACTCTGACGTGTTGATCACCCCGACCATAGCCTCTTCTATTGGCGATACCTTTTCCCTTGAGGCGGAATATCTGACCGCTCGCCGTACCGTGGGGTATTTTCAATTTGGCTTTTCCATCGAGAGTCGGGACTTCGATCTCCCCACCGAGGACGGCTGTGGCAAAAGTGATGGGAACCTCGCAAAGGATGTCATCGCCGTACCTATCGAAAATGAGGTGAGACTCGACATGCAACACCACGTAGAGGTTGCCGGGGGGGCCGCCTCTCTCGCCCGCCTCACCCTCGCCCATGATCCGCAATGTAGCGCCATCCTCCATTCCGGCTGGGATGGTCATGGAGATGGTTTTCCTCGTCCGCACTCTGCCGGAGCCGGCGCATTCGGGACACGGGCTGGAGACGATAGCACCCATCCCCCCGCAGCGGTTGCATGTCCTCTGGACGCTGAAAAAACCCTGGACGGTACTGATCTGGCCCGTGCCCCCGCAGCGAGGACATGGGGTCCTTTCGGTTCCGGGCTTGGCGCCCGTGCCGCCACAGGTCCCGCATGCCTCGGCCTTGGGAATGGTAATCTTCTTTTTCGTGCCGAAAGCAGCGTCCTCGAAGCTGATGGTTAAATCATATCGCAGGTCAGACCCTCGCGCGCCGCCCCGCCGTGTTCTGCGGCCGAAAACATCGCCGAAAAACGTATCGAAGATGCTGTCGCCAAAGACCCCGCTAAAAGTCCGCATCGCCTCATTCATATCGAAATGGTGGAATCCGCGAGACCCGGCCCCGAGCCCCTCGAGACCGGCATGCCCGAACTGGTCATAGGTTTGACGCTTCTCGGGGTTCGACAGAACCTCGTAGGCCTCCGATACTTCCTTGAACCGGTCCTCCGCCCCTTTATTGTCCGGGTTTTTGTCAGGGTGGTACTTCATCGCCAGCTTGCGGTAGGCTTTCTTTATATCCTCCGCACTGGCCTCCTTCGCCGCTTCCAGTGTTTCGTAGTAATCTCTTTTTTGCTTTGCCACTGCTTCCTCGGTTTAAGGTTTTAGGTGCCCACTCGCAAAGGCGTTGGAGGCCAGATTACTGGAACGCGTCCGGCTCTGAGCTCATGGCCCCCCGAACTGGCATCTCGCGTACATCTATACATCTCCGCCTGACGATCAGCCTTAGCGTTCAGATAGTATCCGCCGTGAAATCTTCTCAAGGTTGCCCTTGATCTTCTCCAAGGAAAGCTTGAACTTATCCTCTTCCGCCAATCTCTTCAGTTCGGTCCTCACGAGTTCTCGCTTAGAGCCAACCCAATCTTCACGAGGGTCGGCGTAATACTCGTCAATTCGAGCGTTCACACGCTGCATGTCAGAGTAACGTTCCAGCAATTCTTCTACCACCTCACCGAGCCAGGCCATAACTTTCGGGAGCTCATCCCTTCCTGAAAGCGAAAACCGCATGAGGGCGTGTTGTCGACCAAGCCCTTTGTCTATCGCATCCCCGTAGTGCGTGCAAAAGATATCCAGATTTATTTTCGCCTCTTGCAGGAGGTAGGACAATGTGGCTTGGGCACGTTCTTTCCTCAGGCGCTCGTTTTCGTTTGCCATTCGTTTGGTTGCTCTGGCCATCAGCCAGGTCGAGTAAGCGTAGAATGCGGTGATAATAACGAGAACGACCATCGCCACGGGTCCGATGTTGTCACGGATTCCTGAGGCCGAAGCCATGCTAAGGAAGGCACCCAAAATGATCATTGCTTTCATCCTATCTTTGTTTGCGCAGCGTATTTTTGGCTGCCGTTGCCTCGCGGCGCATACGTTAAGAAGGCAGAAACTGGCATTGCCGTCCAGTCAGTCGTCTTCAGCTGCGGAGCGACCCGTCTCCCGCCCCGGCCGGTGACCTCCGCCTGGAATCTATCGAGCAACTGGTCGCGGTCCACGCAGAAGTCGTGGAACGTTTGGTTCGGCGGGCAGGGGTATACCACCGAGCCTACGGCGCGGAACCTTTTGCCTTCATGTACAACTGAAATTGGCTGTCTCATTTCGGACGTCCAATCGGTATCGGTTCATTACGATATCAAAACAAAGGACGATCCGCTTGACGGGAAAGTCAGCGCGCCGGAGCGGTCCCGGAGATAACGCAACCCTAGGCATGTGCGGCCGCTAGTATTCCTCGGGGCTTCGCGCAATGTCCCAGACGCGTGCAAAGAGCGTTAGTTACCCTTGGCGTCCTTATCCTCGTCAACGACCTCGAAGTCGGCGTCAACGATTTCCTGTTCTTCTTTCTTGGGTGCAGCCTTCTCCTCCTCAGCTTCGGCGGAGGGTCCGGCCCCCGCCTGCTGAGCGGCCTGCTGAGCCGCTTGCTGCTGCTTGGTGGCTTCCTTGTACATCGTCTCGGCGATCTTGTGGGAGGACTGCTGGACCTCCTCCATCCCTTTCTTCATCTCCTCGACGGAGCCGGATTCCATCGCCTTTCTGAGTTTCTCGATAGCTGTCTCAACCTTTGCTTTGTCGGCAGCTTCGATCTTATCGCCGTGCTCCTTGAGGGTTTTTTCTGTGGAGTAGATGAGCATGTCGGCTTGATTGCGGATTTCAACCTGCTCTCTCTTCTGCTTATCTTCCGCCTCGTGTGCTTCTGCATCCCTGACCAACCGCTGTATCTCCTCCTCGTTCAAGCCGCTTGAGGCTTCGATGCGGATTTTTTGCTCCTTTCCGGTGCCGAGGTCCTTGGCGGAGACGTGGACTATCCCGTTGGCGTCAATGTCGAACGTCACCTCGATCTGAGGCACACCCCGCGGCGCAGGGGGGATACCAACGAGGTCAAAGCGTCCGAGGGTTCTGTTGTAAGCCGCCATCTCTCGCTCGCCCTGAAGGACATGGATGTTGACCGCAGGCTGATTATCCGCCGCCGTTGAGAATATCTGGCTTTTCCGGGTGGGGATGGTCGTATTCTTCTCGATCAACTTAGTGAAAACCCCGCCCAGGGTCTCGATCCCGAGTGAGAGAGGAGTTACGTCGAGGAGAAGGACGTCCTTGACTTCCCCCTTCAAGACACCGCCCTGGATCGCCGCGCCGATAGCGACGACCTCGTCCGGGTTTACTCCCTTGTGGGGGGCTTTGCCGAAAAGCTCTTTGACAAGCGTCTGGACCGCGGGCATTCTGGTCTGGCCGCCGACGAGGATGACCTCGTCAATA
>JABMQX010000621.1 GCA_013203085.1 bacterium
CGGCGCAGCGGTGAATAGTCTGTAAGAGGAAACGGAGATAACCGAACACATCAGGGTCAAGGCCAGGGCGGTTCTTGAAGCTTTCAATGAAATCAAACCGCTTCTGCCGAGGAGCGCTTCGCTGGGCGTCGTCTCCATTAACCCCCGGAATGGTCCTTCACCATCCGTATTTGTGAGCGAACTGCCGGAGGCAGTGGCTCCTTTTTGGTCTCGGGTGCGGGCAAAATTTGTGAGCGAACTGCCGGAGGGACTGGCTCCTTTGGTCTCGGGTGCGGGCAAATTGATTGCCTTCGCGCCTAACGTGAAGGTCACCAAGACGAAGCATGGCACCGAAGTAGTCTTTCCGCATAAGCCGTTTGAGAGGCGCTATCCATCGCCGATCGGCTACGCAGTGAAGGACAATGTGCTTTATGCGACGCTCGGAAAGGGACTTCTCGACAAGGTATTGTCAGGACCGCCGACAGAAAGTCTCGCCGGGACGGCACACTTCAAAGAAGTCAAGGCGGTTACGGGAGAGAACGCGTTTCTGTCAGCGTATCTCAATCTCGATGCCATGCGAGAGTTGATGCTCGAAGCCATGCCGTCGATGGCGCCGGTATCTATCGAGGCTCTCGGTCTCGAAGGCATGCACGCGCTGGGCGTCAGTTTGAGCGCGGACGAGAAGCAGGCAGGCTTCAACCTCGCGCTCCAATTCACGGAAGATGCTCCCGGTATCCCCAGTATCCTCAGCGTGCCCAACACGGCGCCGAAAGGGATCGCTTATGTACCGGCGGATTTCGCTTATGTGCGTAGGCTGTCCGTCGGATCGCCGGAGGAGTTCGCGAAGAGGCTTCGCGCCCTGTTGGAGAAGTGCTTGGAGGAAGTGGATTTCGAGCAGGAACTTGCACGGCTGAAAGAGGAGATGGGTATTGACGTGGACAAGGTTCTCGCTTCCCTTGGCGGAGAGGTGACCATAGGGCTGCGAATCCCGGAGGAGCCGCCGGTCTACCCCGGCGCCCTTGTTTGCCTGGAAGCGAGGGATCCCGGGTACTTGGTGGAGACACTGAAGAATTTTCTCCCAAAGATGATGTCTGTGTCCATCACGGAGACGGAGGTTGACGGAAGGAAAGTCACGAGGATTTTCCAGGAGACGGACATGCTTCCCGTTTGTCTGGCTGTTGCCACGGACGGCGATATGGTCTTGATAGAGATTTCCATGATGGGAAAGCTCAGGGGCCTTCTTGAAAAGGCTCTGGCGGCGAAGGAGAGTGGGCAAAACATCGCTTCCAAGCCGGATTTCAAGGCCGCCATGGAAGGGCTGCCTGCGGAGAGCAATGTCGCCCTGGAGTACATTGATCTGGAGGCCCTGGGGCGGTTGGCGATTGACGCCCTTGGCGCGCACATCGCAGAGGCCCCCGAGGAGGCCAAGCCAGCGATCGCCAAGGGGATGGCCTACGCAAGCATGGCCGCTCAAAACCTCAAGCCGGCAGCGGCAGTTGTTTACAGGACGCCGGGTGGGCTCGCCGTGAAGGCAAGATGGGAGACCCGTTCCCTGATGCGATTCCTGACCAATGGAGCGGCCTTGGCTACGAAAGCAATACTATGGTCGGTTGTTAGATGGGAGCCGGGGAGACCCGAAGAAATGCAGGTCGAGGAAGAACCCGTGCCATGGGAGGCCGAGGGTCTGGATGAGGAGCGAGTCGAGGAAGAACCTGCGGGCACCGGCCGAATCGCGTTCTGCTCGAACAGAGAGGGGAATTGGCACATATATGTGATGAATTGCGATGGGTCGGGAACCCGGAGGCTAACCGATAGCCCTGCTGCTAATAGAAGCCCTTCGTGGTCACCGGATGGAAAAAAGATAGCTTTCGTTTCGCACAGGGACGGCAATCCTGAGATTTACGTTATGAATGCTGATGGGAGCGAACAGAAAAGACTGACACACAATCCTGCTCACGACGGAGATCCTTCCTGGTCTCCGGATGGGAAAATAGCATTTTGTTCACGACGAGATCGAAACGCGGACATCTACATCATGAACGCTGACGGGACCGAACAGACGCGCTTAACAAAGAATCCCCGTTGGGATCAGAACCCTTCCTGGTCCCCGGACGGGAAGAAGATAGCGTTCGAGTTTACGAGAGACGGTGCTCACAGTTATGATATTTATGTTGTGAATGCCGATGGGAGTGAACAGAAGAATCTGACAAACCACTGGCATTTTGATCAGACTCCTGCCTGGTCGCCGGATGGAAAGAAGATCGCCTTTGCCTCATCCCGAGATTCCAAGGCGAACGATATAAGGTCTGAGATCTATGTTATGAATGCCGATGGGACAGAAATAAGAAGGCTTACGAATTCTCCCGCTTTTGACATGAAACCGTCCTGGTCTCCCGACGGAAAGCAGATCGTGTTTGTTTCTAACAGGGATTTCCCTTCAGAGGAAATGCTGTCTGAGATCTATGTTATGAACGCCGACGGTTCTGAGCAAAAGAGGTTGACAGACAACCGCGCGGGTGATGACAGCCCTTCTTGGTCTCCAGTTTCTGACTGTTCTGCCCCCGTTGTCTGCATCACCCATTAAGTCAAGCGTAGGTAGATGACTGTCACCGGCCCGCGAGAAACGCGTGTAAGTCTATGAATAGGTCTGTCTTAGCCCAACTTCCGCACCAGATTGGGATTTTGAGATTTTTTTGAGCGTGATTCTGGGATGAAATGGGGATATTTGGGGTGTTTTTGCTGTCATCTTCGCCCCATTCTCCACCAATTGCAGCACCGGGTCGAAACCCACATTTTCCTATGTCTCCTCGCCTACCACCTCCTCGTGGCGATTGAGAAGACCCTCTTGGACAAAGGAGTCCATACCTCGTGGGCTACCGTCAGGCACACACTCGAGATCCACCAAGTGGCAACCGTCATATTGCCCACCTATGGCGACATCATCATCAAAATCCGCAAAGCCTCCACTCCCGAACCGCAACACGTGGAGCTTTACCAACTCTTGGAAGTCCCCAAACAAATCATGCGGCCAAAGAAAACC
>JABMQX010000622.1 GCA_013203085.1 bacterium
ATCTCAGCCCGTACAAACCCACCGGGTCGGCGATCCCTCCCTCCCCGTCAACATAAAACTGCTGTGGGATGGCGTGGATGATCTCCCTGTCAATGGAAACCGCGATGGCTTTCGCCCCGGAGATAGCTTTCTCCACATCCAGGCGAGTTATCTCCTTGTTCTCGGAAGTGATCGGCACCACGCCCCTGCTATTGCAGCTTTGAATATGCCCCCCGGCTATTCCGACGAACACCGATCCGATCTCCATCCCTGCGGAAAGCTCCGCCTCATCCACTGCTCTCCCTATGGAATCGACCGTGCTTTCGATGTTGACCACGACACCCTTGCGAAGTCCTTTGGAAGGAGCGCTGCCGAAACCGACAATTCGCGTGTCTCCCCCTTCCATTCGCTCCGCCACCAGGGCGCAGATTTTTGTAGTGCCTACGTCAAGCCCTACTACGATGTTGTCCTTTTTTGGCATCCCTTCGATTCCTTTCACAACGGGAAAGATATTTCACAGCGCATATCATCACCGGCGGCCCAACCCCTCAGTCAAAAGCGAACCGGAACATTCTCCAGAGTCAGGTCAACCGATTCAATTCTCCTCCCACCTTTCTTCTTCACGACCGATTCGAGCAGATCAGCGAGCTTTGCCAACTTCTGTTCAAAATCGCCGTCTCCGATACGCACCTGGCACCCTCTTTTCGTGTAGTCGCCTCGCTTGAAGTAAAGGCGGATATCGTCCGGGTTCGACGAATCAATCCCATCCACCTCCGCCATATCGGACAACGGCGAAAACTGACACAACTCCAAGACCCGCATCGCCTTCGTCATTCCCGGCTGTGAACATCTATCGCCCACACTCAGTTGCGATGTGTCCGGTCCTACGATCAGGGGGAGCTTCCCCGGCTCACGGCAACACGAACGAGGGAGCAGGACTCCTGAGTAGTCGGCGAGGAATTTCTTCCGCCCGGACAGCATTGCACGAGGGCGCCTCTCAACAACCTCAATGACAATCGCATCCGGCACGAACCGCGACACCGACACCTGCTCTATCAGCGGAAGCTCCGAAAGGCGCTCCTTCGCCCGATAAATCCGCGACCGGAAAATGTTCTCTCCCTTCTCCAGCAGTGAAAGGTTGATAATCTCCTCCTTCGATAACTTCTCATTGCCGCGAATGACGATGTGCTTGACGGCGTACTTCGGATTGGAGAGGAAGTAACGCCCAACCTCAAAGCCGCCGAAGCCACAGGTCGCCAAAACCGTCAGAATCAGGACAATCTTGAGCCCTTTTTCTCGGGTAAAGGGCGAAAAGGTCAGCGGTTTTTTCCTCTTCTTGAGAACTTTCGCGTTCATCACGAAGAGCCTGACCCGCTTCTTCTTTTTCGACCTTGCCGGTATCATCAACCGCTCGCGGGGCTGCTGGCTCAGGGATTTCCCTACGGCGATTCATCCCGATCGACAGCAAGCCCCTTCCTTTCTTCATGTCTCTCCAGGCCCAGCTCTATCAGCCTGTCCAGCAATTGCGAATATGGCATCCCGCTCGCCTCCCAGAGCTTCGGATACATGCTGACCTCCGTGAAGCCCGGGATAGTGTTCAATTCGTTCACGATGATCCTGCCGGTTCCTTTCTCGATAAAGACGTCAACCCTCGCCATACAGCAGCATTCCAAAACTCGGAAAGCCCGGATGGCGAGATGCCGGACACGTTCCACGTGCTCCTCCGATAGCTCCGCAGGAACTATCAGCTCCGTTCCCGGGTCCGCATACTTCGCGTCGTAATCGTAAAATTCCTCTGCGGGAACAATCTCCCCCGGGACGGAAGCCATAGGATGGTCATTTCCGAGGACACTGCACTCTATTTCCCTGCCGTCAATGGCCTCCTCGATGAGAATCTTCGTGTCGTACCTCCGCGCCAGGCGTATCGCCTCCTCGAGTTCCTCGGGCCTTTTCACCTTTGTGATGCCGATACTGGAGCCCAGGTTTGCGGGCTTGACAAAACACGGATAGCCAATCACCGTCGCAACGATCTCTGGAATTCTGCCGTTGTGCCTTTCGCCATTCCCCGGCTTGAAAGAAACCCATCGCGGCACCGGAATGCCCTTATGGAAAAGAACCTCCTTCGCCTTGGCTTTGTCCATAGCGAGAGCTGAGCCAAGAACACCCGAGCCCACGTAAGGGATATCCAGCATCTCCAACAAGCCCTGTATCGTCCCGTCTTCTCCATACGGACCGTGCAAAACAGGAAAAACCACCATTCGCCCGTCGCCGTCAACGGGCGCCTTTTCTATCCCCGGGAACGACGCCTTTCCAACGAGCCCCCTCAATCCGTCCCAGACGGGCGAGGGCGGTGAGGAGGAGACGTTCCGTCCCTGTTCCGGTCCCTTCAGGGCTGACGCGGCAGAAGCCTCCAGAGCCGGACAGCCCACCCATTTGCCCTCCCTGGTGATAGTGATGAAGTGCACATCGTACTTGCGGCGGTCGAGCGCCGAAGCAATGCTTCTGGCGGATTCGAGCGATACGTCATGTTCCGCCGAACGCCCGCCGCAGATTATCCAGACGTTCAACTTATCGTCCATCCGTTGCCACCGTTAGCAATTGCTCCCTTCCTTCCCTCAGTTTCTGTACGAGCTCTTCAGCCACAGTGCTGATGTTTCCCGCCCCCATGACCACCACTACGTCTCCCGGACGAAGACTCTGCGACAGAAAGTCCGGTATCTCCTTCAGGTCGGGAAAGTACTCCACATTCTCCTGCCCCGATGCGAGGACGCTTCGCAAAATGGTTGTGCCGTCAACGCCCTCTATCGCGGGCTCGTTGGCACTGTACACGTCGGTCAAGATCACCATATCGGCAGCGGTGAAAGCATCCGAGAATCTGCTGTGAAAATGCTTGGTCCGGCTGTATCTATGAGGCTGGAAAACTCCCACCAGCCGACCGCCGTTGGCAACTCGCCTGGCAGACCTGAGCGTTGCCATAACTTCTGTTGGATGGTGGGCGTAATCATCAATGACCAGAATATCGTCAACCAATCCCTTCACTTCGAACCTTCGCCGCACCCCCCTGTAGTCCATGGCCGCCTCTTTTGCCGTCTCAAAGGGAATGCCCGCTTCCATCGCAACCGCAAGAGCCCCGAGAGAATTAGAAACGTTGTGAATCCCCGGTATGCTCAGCTCCATTCTCCCAACGGTTCTTCCCCGGTAAAAGACATCGAAGGCGGAACCGAAGCCCTGCAGGACAACGTTCTCCGCGAAAACATCCGCCGGCTGGTGGATGCTGTAACTCAGAACCTTCCCTTCAAAGTTCTGAACGAGCGCGGAAACATTCCGGTCGTCCAGGTTGTACACGAGCATGCCGTCGCGGAGAGTGTTCTCTATGAACGTGCCAAAGACGTCCAGAATCCCCTGGAGATCGTGGTAGTAACCGAAATGCTCTTCTTCAATGTTGGTGATAATGCTGTAACAAGGATGAAAATTCACAAGGGAACCGTCGCTCTCGTCCGCTTCCGCGATGAAGTGCGCCCCGTCCCCGCAGAGCACGTTCCCACCGAAAGCGTCCACCACTCCGCCGACAATCGCCGAAGGATCACATCCCGCGTGGTGAAACATGAGAGCCACCAGAGATGTGGTAGTAGTTTTCCCATGAGTGCCTGCAATGGCGATCGAAATCTTGTCTCTCATAAGCCGCGCCAGGACTTCTGCCCTTTTGAGAATGGGCAGACCCATGGCGCGCGCTTGGACCATCTCGGGGTTGTCGTCCTTTACGGCGGAAGAGTAAACGACGGTCGCTCCCTTTGGGACGTTGAATGCCTTGTGCCCCCGATAGACCCGTGCCCCCGCCGCCTCGAGACGATCCGTAATAGATGATTCCCTCAAATCAGAACCGCTTACTTTGTATCCGAAGTGCAATAGAGCGAGGGCGATCCCGCTCATCCCAATCCCGCCGACTCCTATGAAATGAATGGGACGATCCTTAGATATATCGCGAGCTAAAGTCATCGAGAGGACCTCCGTTTATCTTCCCGCCTTTCTGTATTCCTGTCTGGCTTCTGCTATTCATGGAGCCTTGTC
>JABMQX010000623.1 GCA_013203085.1 bacterium
CATCTCCTCTCCTGAGTTCTGGCGTATTCTTCTCCAAACGGTTCTGTTCGTGGCGCTGAGTTTGGCCTTGGGTTTCGCTGGCCCCATTCTCTTGGCGCTGCTTCTGGCGGAAATTCCCCGGGGAAAATTTTTGTTCCGGGCTATCTTTTACCTCCCCTCACTCATCAGCGGTCTGGCGGTCGCCCTTCTATGGAAACTGATGTACGACCCCACCGAGACGGGCTTTCTCAACTGGCTTCTCCTCCACATGCCTCGCTCGACATACCTGATTCTCCCTGTCTTGTTCATGGTCGCCTTCGCCGGTTTCTCCGCTCTTTTCTTCCGAAGGCGAGAATTTCTCCCCGGCATCATCCTCCTGACTTTTTCTATCGGGTTGATCGTGCTGATCCCGCGAATTGAGCCGCTGACTCGCCCTATCAACTGGCTGGGGAACCCGGCTGCCGGCGGAATATGGGCGATGGTTTGTGTCGTTCTGCCAGCCGCGTGGGCTTCGGCGGCCCCCGGCAGCATTATCTACCTCGCGGCTCTCAGGGGCATTTCCACAGAACTCTACGAGTCAGCCGAGCTGGACGGCGCGGGAGTGTTCGCCAAGATTCGACACATCACCCTCGCAGAGTTGAGACCCCTGATAGCCATCAATCTCATCGGGGCACTCGTGGGAACATTCCAGGCGATTCGCAACATATTCGTTTTGACCGGCGGCCAGCCCGACGGCAGGACGAGAGTCCTCGCCCTCGATGTCTGGTACAACGCCTTCGTATATCTCCGGCTGGGCTACGCGACCGCTCTTGCCTGGATTCTGGCCAGCATGATAATCGGATTCGCCGTTTACAAACTGAGGCGGCTGTTTCGGGAAGGTTTTCGCATAGCTGAAAGCGGGGTTGGGACATGAACTCCGGGAGAAAGCGGAAGGACCGAAGGGGTCGTTCCGAAAAAGGACACTGACGAAGAATGCTCATCTCCAAGCTTGGGCGAAAAAGCATTTCGGCGCGTGTGGCTTTCGCGGCGGTCTATCTTCTTCTGGCAGCGGGCTCGATCATCATCATCTATCCCTTCGTCCTGATGCTCACCTCCTCCATGACCACCATTGAATACGACCGGTTCTATCCTCTGCCGGTTTTCCTCTGGGACGACAGCGCTCTTCTGGGCAAGTATCTCCACGAGAAATACACGAGCGCCTCCAGCAGCATCGCCAACCTCGGGGCGAAGTACGCCCTTCCCATTCATTCTGTAGCCGACCTCAAAAAAGCGATGCTCGATGGTGACCTTTTGCGGGACGTTTACAAAGGGATGAAGCCGGACGACCCCCATTGGCGGGAGACGGCGACAAAGAAAGTGCAGGACTGGCTCGACTTCAAGAAGAGCCTCCCCATCGAGCTATGCGGGGTATATTTCTGCAACGAATCTCTCGCATCCCGCTCTAAAGTGAAAGCGGGCTTTTTGGAATTTCTTCGCCAGAAGTATGCCCGGGAAATCGAGCGCCGCTGCGGCGGGGACGTTCGCAAGTTCAGGGCTGAAACAGGATTCAAGATCAAGTCCTTCGATTCGCTGCAAAAGCGCGATAGGCTCATCGCGGACGAGATTAGCAGAGCTTACCACATCCACCTCAAAAGCCTCCGTGATTTGCGCATTCCGCGTGAAGCTCTCAGCGCTCACACGTGGCTGCCGGAAAACTCGCCCAGAATGAACGACTGGCTCGATTACAAGAGAACGCTTCCTCCCGAACAGGTTCAGGCTGTCAGCCTATCTCACTTCTATCAAGATTTTCTTGCCCGCAGATACGACATCGGTTTGTTAAATTCTCTTTACGGGCTTCGGCGCTCCTCCTTCAAGGAGATGGTATTTCGCTCTCGGCGTCTGGCTACCGGCAGCGAAATCTCTGACTGGAGCGATTTCCTCCGCCTGTCCGATGACTTGAGCACAGTCATCCTCGTTGTCAACCCCACCACCCGCCTTCTCTACGAGGAAATGCTGCGGGAGAAATTCGACACAATCGCCAGGTACAATACACAGCTCTCAGCGGAGAAGAAAGCCTTCTTCGAGGTGGAGCTTTCTTCCCGGCTCCCGCAGGAACCAAACAGAGGCGAGTTATGGGAATACTTCGTCAGAGAGTTAGCCCCCCGGCATTTTGTCCCGCCTTGGCGGGACAGCAAACATCACGATGAGAAGCTTCGCTCCCATTACACCTCAGAGCTGAAAAGAAAGTACCTCACCATCGAAAACCTCAACAGAGGACTGGGCGAGACCTTCAAGAGCTTCGGCGAAGCGTACGACCGGAAGAAAGCAGTGCAGTTCCTCATCGAGAAGCTTGTCGGGCAATACAGCTCCCTGAGGGACTACAACGCGGCAAACCACTCAGCTTGGAAATCGTGGGAAGAGCTTGTTCTGCCGAATCCTCTGCGGCGAGCCTGGCAGCAGTTCCTTTCCGAGAAGTACAGCGAGCTGGCGCTTCTGAACGGCGCTCACAGGAGGAACTACGCTTCTCTTGAAAACATTCCCCTACCTGAGATCCTCCCAGACCACGACATCGTGGAGTTTGTCAGAACCGCCCTGCCTCTCCGTTTGATAGCCCTCGAAGACAACGAAGAAAACCGCCTTTACTGGCACAACCATCTCAAAAAGTCTTTCGGCGGATCTGTTGAGAAACTCTCGGCGGCCCTCGGCAAAGAGTACGTCGCATTCGAGGAAATTCCGTTCTATTACGCTCTGCCTCGGAACAAACGAATCCGTCCCCTTTGGATAAAGTTTGTCGAGAAAACCATCCCCTACGAGGCTATTCGTTTCCAGGACCCGGAAGCCAACTTCCGCAATTACCTACGCGAGAAATACGTCACCCTCGACCGCCTTAACAAAGAGCACGGCACTGACTATTCCTCTTTCGAGAGCATCCGCCCGCCGTACGAAGAAGCTGACCTTCTCGAATTCTGGGACAGAAAAGCCAGCATCCGCATGTCCTTTATGCTCAGGAACTTTGTCGCTGTGGTGGAATTCACCATGCTGCACGGGCGTGCCCTCCTCAACACAGCTATCCTGTGCATCCTTTCCGTCGCCGGGGTTCTGGTGATCAACCCTCTTGCCGCTTACGCCCTCAGCAGGTTCCGCCGTGCCTTCACGCCCCGCCTCCAGTTCTTCCTTCTCGCCACGTCAGCGTTCCCCGC
>JABMQX010000624.1 GCA_013203085.1 bacterium
GCGACTCCGCTACAACATCCACCCGCAAGTTCTACAAGGTCGAACTCAGGCAATGAAACGATCAACAAGTAAAGCTGTTAAAAGCGCAGCGCGAGGGCGAGCTGCCGAAAGCAAAAGAACGATGAAAGGGATGAGTTATGCGTAGCATTGTCTGGATTTTCGCAGCGGTGATTGTGCTGTTCTTCAGCTATGAAGGGATGGCCTGGAATCCTCCTGTCGATACGGCAGGCCCGGTGACTCTTCGGATAGGAGATGTCGGAGTAGTCAAGGAGCTTGAGAAACCAGTCCCCCTCGAGGTGGCAATCAGCAACTCCGCCGGCGAGCCGGTCTCCGGGACTCTATCCCTTTCGGTGACAGACAACTGGCGGATACAGGGCGAGGAAAGCCGCCAGTTCGCGGTCAAGGGGAAACAATCCGCTACCTTTTCTTATCATCTCGTCGCGGGTGAGGGAACCTACTCCGCGCTTTATCCCATCCACGCCCGCGCGCTTTTTCAGCACGGAGAAGAGGAATTTCAGGCGCACGCCGTCCTAATCGTCCGCACGGAAGTGCCCGCTCAGCCCCTGCCCGTTGCCGAGATTACTGACATTCGCTCCGCTGGTCCCGTTCCGTTATGGCCATTGCGAAACTACCGCGTCGAATGGAGCTACTTTGGCGGCGAAAAGCACCGTCAGCCGATCGGATGGACCGGAAACGACCCGCAATGCAGATGCTCTTTCACCAGAATTCGGAGCATCGTACGCGGCGAACGCGAAATGGTTGCCCTCGGTATACATCCTCCCTGGACGGGCGGACCCGGCACAATTTTCGCAGACTACTCCCTCCGCTTGCCGAAGATAAAACCTATCCGCTTTCTCTTCTACACCGCCATCCGCGACAACACTTCGCAGGAGCCGGCCAGCGACGGAGTGACCTTTCGGGTATGGGCTGGGGACGAAGAACTGTTCGAGCGGCATTCGGACTCGAAGCACTGGACGAAAGGCGAGGTGGATTTGAGCAAGTTTGCCGGGAAAACGGTCGTACTTCGACTCGAGACCCATCCGGGACCGAAGAAGGACACGACGTGCGATTCCGCGTACTGGGGAAGCCCCACGCTAATCGTCGGAAAGATGCCCGAAATAGAGACCCGCGAGGAAATCGAGAAAAGGATGCTGGCGGACGCCGACGATGTTGTCAAAGCAGCCCGCGAAATCCTTAGCGGCGAAAGGGAGCGAGCGCCCGGACTCCACTTGTTCACACTGCGCCGCGGAGAGGAGCCTCGCTTTGTCGCAGTCAAACTGGGCAAGTACGGCCTTCTCGACGCGGTCTTCGCTTTTGTCTGCGGTGAACGAGAGTTGGTCATGTACGGCATGCAAGTGGACATTCTCAACGACAATCCCCTTGACGCTTTATCGGGAGTTGCGGTGATGGATGTCCGCTCGTCCCTCCGCAGGGGCGTCTTGGAAGTCGTGCACAGCCTCCAGGGACAGGGCAAGTCGTTCGACCTGAAAGGCGAGATCAGGGCTGAGAAGGGAGCTTTGAAAATCACGGTCAACTGCCCCGAACGAATCACGGACTTTTCGCCGGGTCCTTTCAGCCAGAAAGCGGCAAAGGTCTATGCCGGGATGGGGAACGTCATCCTTCGTCCGGAGGCCTTCACGCTCCAGGGTGATGGGCATCACCTCTCGACGAGCCATGTGGGCGTGGATTTCGAGAATGGTATCTCACTTCTGGAGGCGGTCAGCGTTCCCCCCGACTTTTTCCGCGTTGACCCCGACCGAAGGGTATGTGCGATTCACACTCACCTCAACGGGACGCTGACTCTTATCCCCTCGACGAACGGCGCCTTCGATGCGGCTATGATGTATCGTGAGGTCGCGGGAGTCGAGGCGGCGCCGGGCGTAGCCGGGCTTGCCGGGCGGTTCGTCTTCGATGTGTGGGGAGGAAGGGGCTATCGCCACACCGCAGAAGCTCTCCAGCAGGCACTTCGCTACGGCATGACCGACGCGGTCCTGATTTACCACAACTGGCAGAGATGGGGATACGATTATCGCCTGCCGGACATCTTCCCGCCGAACCCGGCGAGAGGCACCCTTGCGGAGTTTCGGGAGATGGCGGCGGTCTGCAAAAAGGCGGACATTCTTTTCGCCCCGCACGACAACTACATTGATTTCTATCCCGACGCCGCTGACTACACTTATGAGGCGATTGCTTTCACGGCGGACAATCAGCCGGTCAAGGCGTGGTACAACCGAGGTAGGGATGCCCAATCTTACCGCTTCCGGCCGGACAGAATTCAGCCCTTCCTCTTACGAAACATCCGCTTGATGAAGGAGCACGTTCAGCCGACAAGTTACTTCATTGACGTGTTCTCCTCGCTGATGCCTTTCGATTACTACGACTGGGACGGTCACTTTCACCCGAAAACGCAGACGCAGGAATTATGGGGCGACGCATTCAAATTCGTGCGGGATATCCTGGGCGACAACGCTCCCCAGATCAGCGAGAGCGGGCACGATGCCCTCATCGGCTGGCTCGACGGGGCAACCTGCAATCATCTCCGCGTGGACGCTGAATCGAAGGAGTGGAGTGTCTGGCGCATTCGCTGTCGGGATGCGGAGAGAACACCGTGGTACGACGCAGTGCACCGGCATCGCTTCATTCTCCACGGCGCGGGCTACAGCGGTCGCTACCAGGCGGGTCTCGACGCCCGAAACCACGGAATTGACAGCGATGATTACGTTTCGACCGAAGTCCTCGACGGGCACCCGGGGATGGTGAGCACACCGATGAGCCGTGCTGCCGTGCGGAAGTACTGGCTGCTTCAGGATTTCATGCGAGCGATTGCTTTGAAGATGGTCGTTAGCGTGGAATTCGCCGACGGGGACATTCATCGGCAGGTCATCACTTACGAAGGCGGCGCGAAGGTCTTCGTCAACCGTGGAGAGACGGATTGGGAGGTCTCGACCCACATTCTTCCGCAGTACGGTTTCCTGGCGCGGGCAGGGGATATCGAAGTTGCCGTCGAGAAACGGGACAGAACTGTCGTGGATCGGTGTTCCTCACGCTCCGGGCTTTACGTGAACGCCCGGAAAGTTGATCACCAGGGACGACCCGCATCTCAGCATCCGGATGACCGGCGATTCAGCCCCAGCGGCAAAATCGTGGATTTCGGACCAGTCAGGACGAATGGAGCATTTCGTCTGATATGGGGCGAGGAGGCTATGACGCTCACTCCACTCCCGGCAGAGGGCAAGTTCACTGTCGAGATAGGCGTCAGCAAGGTCCTGGGGCGCGACATCGCAGCAATCAAGAAGGTGATGGCTCTGGACGACGACGGCAAGACGATGGGCCGGACTGAATTCTCGTACGCCAGCGGGAGGCTGAGCTTCAAAGCCGATGGCGAGGATTTCGCATACGAAGCGACTTGGTGATCTGACCGAGCCTTCACCGGAGAGACTTTTTCAAGGTGGTCCGGGTCGTGCAATGGCCAAACGAAGGAACAGGGCCAGGGTAGGAGAGCAACTTTCCCGGCGAAGGAGGTGAGAAAGGTGAGTTTCGAAGAGTTCGCCTGGCGGACTTTTGTGTTGGCGGCGGTTAACGGAGTCTTCATGTGGCTTGCCATCAAGCTCCTCGGTTTCTGGAACGAGCGAAACAGGCTCACGGCCGCAATCCTGTGGTCAATTCCAATCTCAGTCCTCATTCACGTCGGATTCCGGTTTGGCGGCATGTTTTGCATGTTTGGGCTCTGGATTTTCTACGCCGCTGTGTTGAAGTGGTACGATCTGGAGATCTGGCAGACTCTCGAAGTGGTGTTCGTGACGCTGATCCTCGATGTGGCAACTTACATTGCCCTCACCAGAATCGGGATTCTGCCGCCATTCCCAACTGCTGCGGTCGCTCTTGTCCCGGCTTTCGGGTGAATCCGCATTTGGAACGTGTCCGGCTACGTGCTGATCATCACCTCCTTGGCGCAGAGGTAGGGGAAGACGTTCGTGGCGAAGCCTTCGGGGACGCGCTCGGTCTCGCGCGATACGGCGAGGAGGTTGTCGCGGAAAATGTCGTAGAAGTTTCCAGAGACCATGGCCTCTTTTATCCTGCCGAGGATTTTTCCTTTGCTGATTTTGTGGGCGAGCATGAGGTTGGCGGAGAAATCGCCAGAGAGGAGATTTCCTGTGAAAAGCCCCGCCATTACGTCCACGATGACGCCGTTCTCAATGTCCGAGATGATTTCCTCCAAGCGCCGCCCGCCGGGCATGAGAAGCCAATTTGTGCTGTGTGGCGACGGAGGCGCCTCGTATGTCTGCTGCTTGAGGAAGGCGTAGACCCGGAACCCATTGCCGGTCGGAGGGAGACTGAGCTTCGGGGCTGTCCGAAGGTCAACGGCGAAGGATTTCAGAACCCCATGGTCCACGACAGTTTTCTTCTCGATTATCGTTCCCTCGTCGTCAAACGGCGCCGAACCGACGGCTTCCTCCAGAAGTCCATCCTCGACGACGGTAACCTTTTCGCTCAGAATCTTCTCGCCCATCTTGTCCCTGATGGGGGAGGTGGCTTTTTCGACATTCCTCCCGTTGACGCCAAGCTTGAGGACGTCGAAGAGGGCGGAAGCGGCTCGCGGGGTGAAGACCACGGTTTTCGGTCCGCCCTCGATGTCCACGTTCACACGGCTGATCTCGAAATCCGCGACGACACGGGCGGCCAGTTCCTCAAAGTCAATGGAAGCGGTTGTGGCCGCCGATTCGCGGTAGCAGAAGAGGATGTTCTTCCCCTCCACAAGCTGTCCCCAGATGCCCCCGGACAGGACAGTCTTGCGGTATTCGGAGTCGAAGCCAGCCGTATTGACGATTCGAATGTGGAGGTCTCCTTTGCTAATGCTCCCCGAGACGAGGATAGCGGGGTCGTACTCGTTGAGCTTTTTGATAACTCTCCTGGCGGATTCTGCTAAGTCTTCGGGGGAAAGGTCTCGGACTTCATCGTCCTCCAGCTTCCTTCCGTTAGCGGCGGGAGGAGAAGAAGGAAACGAGATGGCGAGCTTTTCCCCATGCTGGGCGGCGTCCACAGCGGCCTGCAAGACGAGCCGCATCTTGGCGAGGTCGGAAGCCGCGCCGAAACCGAGCTTTTGATCAGCGAGCAGGCGGATGGCAACTCCATGTGTCTGACTTGACTCGACCGATTTCAGGCGGCTGTGCTCAAATTTCGCGGCGGAAGTCGAGCCCTCCTCGAAGAACACTTCGCACTGGTCAGCTCCGTACGCCTGAGCCTTTTCGATCATGTCCTCTAACATCTATTCTCCTCCAATGATGACATCGCGCATTCTTATGTGTGGTCCTTCCTCACTGGTAGGGAGAGGGCACTGGCCGGCTTTCCCGCATCCTCCCGGTCCATTGAGGAGAGACTGGTCGTTGCCGACAGCATCTATGTTTTTCAGCGTGGTGAACACGTTTCCGGAGAGAGTCACATCGCGAACCATCTCCGCGACTTTCCCTTTGCGGATCATGTACCCTCGCTCTGCTCCGAATGTGAACAGCTCGTGCCAGGTCTCCCCACCGGTGGTGTTGATGGCATAGACACCGAGGTCAATGTCCTCGATCATCTCCTCGAAAGTGACATCGCCAGCCTCGACGCAGGTATTTCTCATTCGGCAGATCGGAGGGAAGCGATGGCTCAAGGCGCGGGCGTTTCCGGTGGGCTTTTCTCGCATGGCGCCGGCTGTTTCCCTGGAATGCAGTCTGCCGACGAGCTTCCCCTCCTTTATCAGGTAGGTTTTCTCGGTGGGGACGCCCTCGTCGTCGTATTTCAGGTATCCTCTACTGCCCATTCGCAAGCCTGTGTCATAGACGTTCAGCTTCTCGGAGCCGTACACGGCGCCGAGGGTCATCAGCTCTTGGAGCTTCTTGTTCTCGTACACGTCGTCCGCTTCGCTGAGGTGTCCGAAAGCTTCGTGGATGAAAACACCGGTGAGAGCCGGGTCCGCGATAACTGTATATCTGCCGCTTTTCACTTTGGGCGCCCGGAGCTGGAGGATGGCGTTCTGGCAGGCTTCCCTGACGTTTTCCTCAAGTCCCTCCGCGCACGAGTAGTCATCGTTGGAGCCGAAAACGACCCTCTGGGAGCGGGTGTTATTCCCTTCCGCGCAGATGGCAGCGCAC
>JABMQX010000061.1 GCA_013203085.1 bacterium
CAAAGGGCGCCTTCAACAAGCAGTCAGATGGGGTAACTGGAAAGCCTTGTGCCCGGCACAGGGTCAGAAACTGGAACTCTATAACCTCGCCAAAGACGTTTCCGAAAAACAGAACGTCGCTGCCCTGCACTCGGAAGTGATCGCTGAGATTGAGGCTTATCTCAAAACTGCACGCACTGAATCGCCCAACTGGCCGACAGGAGAATAGAGGAGGCTGTAAAGCAGATTGCGAGTTTCTCCACGCGGAAACATGAAAGGGGTTACAAAAGAGGCCGGAGCACGAGCTATGTGCTCCGGCCATGATCCGCAAACAGCAACGGGGTGTCTCAATAGCCGTAATCGGCTTTCACGCCGGTATCTTTCGGCTTTGCATCGAGGTTAATGACAGCCTTTGCTTCCTCCGCCATCCAAGTGAACTTGTGCCACCAGGCCTTGCTGACAACTGTCGCCAACCCTTTGATCTGTCCGATGCGGGGCAGGGCGATGCGCGAGAAGGACGCCTCGAGGGTGTCCCAGTCCTTCGTCTCTGGGGCCTGGAAAGCCTCCTTGAAGTACGCTCTGCCGCACATGGGGCCGCTGAAGATATCGGCAACGATGCCGTATTGTGCGGAGTACTGCTCGAAATCTACGGCGGCGCTGAGGAGGAGCAGCGGCCTGTTGACGACGCGGTCCATGGCAACCGCCGTTTCCCTGATGACATCGGGACTGCTGATGCGAGTAATATCGCCGTTGTCTGAAGCCCACAGGACAGGCACCTGCGTCTTGTAAAAATGCCCGTAGGGGCTGAAATCTTCCGCGATTTTCACCAGCGCTTCCGGGAGCCTGCGGGCCATATCGGACTTCTTCTCCCCGGGGAACTGGAAGATCAGCGTCTCATTGAACAGTGGCTTGCCCAGACTCTGGCTTTTCTCGAACACACCGTGGATCCATTCCAGATTCTTCTTCCAACTTTCCTCGTGATCGGGATTGAGTTTTACGAGCGTTTTGAAGCCGTCAACTTCTTCGGCGCACTCCTCCGGCTGAACCGCCAGTTGAGCGAGCTGCCCCTTCCCATCGTCCACGGCGACGGTGTTGGTGTCTTCCAACCGCCCGATCAAGAGGACGTGTTCTCCCAACAACTGCCGGAAGCCCGGGCTGCGAAAAGCCAGGTGATTGAACAAAGCAGCCGTAGCGTTGCCTTGAAGTCCCCTGGCGAATCTGCGGCAAACGTCTCTCACATCATCATCAGTAGCTTTTCTGTCCTCGCCGATGTGCTTGAGAAAAGCGCCCGAAAGCCTCAAATATGAGTTGTGCTGATCGGAAGCGAATACGTCCAACGTGCCCGAAGGCGCCGCCTTCGCCAAAATCCTGAAGATAGCCTCGTCCACCTCAACGCCATCGGAAAACCTTGCCCAAGCTGCCATAACAATCTCCTCCTCACAAACAGGTTACTTTTCCCTTCTCGGGATGCGGACTCTTCCGAAAGGCAGCCCGACTTTTCAAGGTCATGCACGAGACTGCTCTGGAAAAATCCTTTTCCTCCATGACCACGCCTTAATTACCATTGTTCGCCGCCATCCGTCAACCGGGTTTTCCACATTCCTTCATTGAGTTACGAGTCCGTGGAGTACCGATTTGCGGTTCCCGTGCGCGCAAGTGTCCGCAAGACTCGCCTCAAGCATCGTCCGCGGAAAGAAACAGCCCCGTCGAGGGACGGGGCTGTTTGTCACCACCTCGGGTGAGGGTCACTCGGAACGGACACGGAGGTAAACGCCCTGGCCGAAGATACCTGCGATGTCACCGGACCAAGTGGTTGCCGTGATCGGCCAGGTCTCGCCCGGCACGGGCTGCCAGTTTGGAGTCGCAAGGTCGTTGGTGTACTCCACGGTGTAGTTTCCGCCGCCGAATGCGTCCCAATCAAGCTGGGCCGTGCCCTCGGCGTACCCCATGTCGCTTACCACGTAATCTGGCTCCTCCTCCGGCTTCTTGTCGCCGGAGACTACCACGTCGTCAATGGCGAACCAGTAGTCGTAAATCGCCTCGTAGAAGTGGACGCGAATCTGGATTACCTTTCCGTCGTACAGCGCGAGGTCCACCCCCTCCATAGCGGTGTCGTCAGCCGGGTC
>JABMQX010000625.1 GCA_013203085.1 bacterium
CTCTTTTCTCCGAGGAAAAGTCCGGAGCCGTCACGTCAATGGTGTAGTCGCCGACAGGAAGGTAGCCGGAATACATCCAGTTGTTGATCGTGCCGACTATGGGGGTGATTGTTATGGTCGTTCCCGGGGGAGATTGCGACGGATCGTTCTGGTTGTACACAAGCACGGTGAGGACATTGTACCCCGGCAACCCCGCCCCGTAGTCAGTTTTGAACGTGCTGTAATCGTTGCCCAGCGTCTCTATGGGAGGATCGGCGCTGGAAAGGGAGCTTTCGTCGGCAGAGGACTTCGTGCTTCTCGACTCTCCATCTGTGAGAGGAGAGATGGTGAAATCGTTGACTACCGCTTTGACCAGGTGCTCCGGGTCTCCGCTGGTCACGCATATCCCCACTTGAACCTCGTTGGGTATTTGCAGGGTGATAGGTGTGCACGAAAACCAGGTCTTGCCATCCACAGAGAAATATGGCGTTATTTCCGCCGCGTGATTCGGCCACAGTCGGGCGCAGACGAGCTTGACGTGCCCGGGGATAAGCGCTGTCCCGCACTGGTCTATCGTTGATGAGGAGCCCGGCGCTCGGCGGAACCCAAAGAAGACTTCACCATCGGGGTTGATGGCGATCATTGTGTACGGTGAGCCGGGGTCCGTGGACGCTCTAATCATCACGCCGGCAAGAGCGGGGCCCTCTGTTCCGTTCAGGTAATCGAGTCTCGCGCTGACCTCGAAGCTCCCTTTCGCAGAAGTGTGAACGAATCGAAAATGGTCCTCTTCCCCAAAGCTCCCCAACCCGTTGCCCTGAATGACGTAGGAGTCGGTCGCGCGGTCGTAATTTGTCTCCCCTGTGACAGACTGACCAATGTCAGTGCTCCTCATTGGGTTTGCCAGAGCGAAGCGAGCCTTACCGAAGAAGTTCTCCGCTTTTACGCGCCAGTAATATGTGGTCCTATCGAGCAGTCCCGCATCCTCGCCGATTAGAAGGGATGTCCCCTCGATGTCGTTCTTCTCAAAGACGATGTTCTCAAAGAAGGGGTCGGTGGCAATCTGGAGGGTGTAAGTGATCTCATCCTCCTGCTGCCACTTCTGGCTCTCGCTCCACTTCAAGAGGACCTGAGTGCCTACAGTGTCGCCCTCCTCCGGCGACAGGATAGAGAATCCGCCCGGCTCCGGCGCCGCCGGGTCGAGGACTACCACCTTCGTTTCGCGAACCTCACCCAACTGCCCCGAAGATTTGTCTTTGACGAAGAAAAGGACCCGGTATGTCCCCACCTCTGAGAACTCCGGGTAGTCGGTTGTGAAATACATTCCGTCTCTGTCCGGTTCGAACAAGGGCACATGGATTCCCTCCACGTCGCGATGGAACGAGGAGCCGTTGTCAATAGACCCCAGAGAGAATAAAGGAGGTTTGATGACCATCCACACGGCCTCCACTAGATCCCGGTCGGCTACCTTCGCCCAGAGGTCCGGATATTCGCCCACAGAGATGAGCTGTTTCCCGGGGACCCCGATGATTTGGGCTTCAGGCTGGGGTTTTCCATATCCCAGAAAAATGTGGGCGGAAAGGAATCCATCCTGCCCGGGCCGCCCGGACAGGAATCCGAAGGAACCGATGCCGTCGCCGTTATCGTCGAGCCGGGGATGCTGGGCGTCCAGGTCCGGATAGGCAAGGCCCTCACTGAGACCGTTGCCATCCATGTTTCGTGTGAAGGTATGGGTGGCGACCGTCGCCCTCTCGAAGGAGGATGTCAAGTGCCGCCCCTGCCACAGGTTTTCGAAGAGTTTCAGTACGAAAAAATCACCTTGACGGGCGATGCTTTCCTCCTCAGGACCGGTCACCGGCAGCTCGTTCGCGTCGGAACTTGTGATGATGGCGCGGGGACTTTCTTTCCTCGTGAGCCAGGGTATGAAACTGCCGGAGTATGGAGCGCCGTATATGAACATTGTCGGCTGCCCTTCCGCAGGAGACCCGCGAAGGGAGTCCTCCAGAGTCGTAATCCAATCATCGAGTTGCCACGGCCTCACGCTCTCGTTCTGC
>JABMQX010000626.1 GCA_013203085.1 bacterium
GGGTCAGGGCATCCGACGACCTGCTTTTCGGCGGCGGAGATTGCGGCGTGCCTTTTCTTTGAGGCGGGCCCAGTACAAGGAGGTCGCCGTGAATGTAACTGACCTTCGGGACAACGATGTCAGGGGGATGGGCTTAGCTCGCGCAAACTATGAGGCTGACAGGAGGTGAAAGCGACATGGAAAGGCGCCATTACAAATTCAACCGGATTACTTTGGATCCGGACAAATGTTTCGGCAAACCTTGCATTCGCGGGCTTAGGATCCCCGTCGCGTCCATTCTCAGCTCCCTCAGCTCTGGAATGAGTGTCGAGGAGATACTGCGAGAATGGCCGGAGCTGGAGCGGGAGGACATCTCCCAGGCTCTGGGCTATGCGGCGTTGGCAATGGAGGAAAGGATTGTGCCTGAGGAAAGGGCTGCCACGAAATGAGATTCCTTCTGAACATGAACGTACCGCGAGAGCTTGGGACGCGATTGACAGCCAAGGGGCGCGAGTGCCGCCACGTTGGGGATATGGGAATGGCACGGGCGAGCGATGTAGCGATTGTTCAGGAAGCCAGACGAAACAGGGAAGTCATCGTAACGCATGATCTTGACTATGGACGCATCCTCTTTTTTGATACCGAACCGCGTTGTTCTGTGGTAGTTTTCCGCGTTAGAAATACCCATCCGGACAACCTCTTTTCGCGGCTTGTGAATAGCTGGATTGAAATCGAGAAGCCGTTGCTCGAGGGAGCGATTGTTGTGCTGGAAGACGCCGCCCTGCGTATTCGGGGATCAGCTCCTGCGTAGAGGAAGTAGCCTGACAAGGGCAGAGAATAATCGAGTTGTGAAGGAAGCTTCGTTCGCGACAAAACAGTTCTTATTGCAGCCAAGAGGAAGATGAACATGACAGATAGCGACAAAATTCAAGCATTACAGGATGAGGCGAACAGACTCAGAGTCCATTGTATTCGTATGACGACAAACGCGGGGTCCGGGCATCCGACGACCTGCTTTTCGGCGGCGGAGATTGCGGCGTGCCTTTTCTTTGATGTCATGCGGTACGACCCGAAGGACCCGCATGGACCGATGAACGACAGGTTCGTCCTGTCCAAGGGGCATGCCGCCCCATTATTGTACGCAGCCCTCGCCGACGCGGGAGCTTTGCCGGTTGAGCGTCTCATGACGCTCAGAACCCTCGAAAGCGACCTCGAGGGGCACCCCACCCCACGCTTCCCCTGGTCCTACGTGGCAACCGGCTCCCTCGGACAGGGGCTTGCGGTGGGCGCGGGAATGGCGTTGTGCTGGAAGTACCTCGACGATGTTGACCGCAGAGCTTACGTCCTGCTCGGGGATGGAGAAACCGCGGAAGGAGCGGTGTGGGAATCGGCTGCTCTCGCGGCACATTATAAGCTCGATAACCTGGTGGCGGTGATTGACGTCAACAGGTTGGGACAGAGCCAGGCGACTATGTACGAGCACAACACCGAGGTGTACGCCCGCAAGTTCGAGGCGTTTGGCTGGCGGACGATGACGGTTGACGGGCACAATTGCGCTGCCCTGTTGGAGGCTTTTGAAGCGGCGAAGGCGCCCGATGGAAAACCCGTAGCCATTATAGCTCGGACTATAAAAGGGAAAGGGGCGTCTCAGGCGGAAGACAAGAATGGCTTTCATGGCAAAGCGTTCTCGCAGGAGGAAGCCGACCGGATCATTGAGGAACTCGCCGCACCGGATGAACCGCCGGCGTTCGAGATAAAGGCGCCTGAGGGGGCCGCTCCGCCTCAAGAGGCGAACAAGGTGGAAGTCGAACCGCCCTCATACAGTCTGGGCGATATGGTCGCCACGAGGCAGAGCTATGGCAGCGGGCTCGCAAAACTCGGTTCCGCGGACCCGTCAGTCGTGTCTCTCGACGGAGACGTAAAAAACTCCACCTTCTCGCAGGTTTTCGCCAAGGCGCATCCGAAGAGGTTCATCGAATGCTTCATCGCGGAGCAAAACATGGTTGGGATGGCGATGGGGCTGAGTACCTGCGGCAAGATTCCTTTCGTCTCCACCTTCGGGGCATTTCTGACACGAGCCTGCGACCAGATACGCATGGCGGGGGTCTCGAAAGCGAACGTGAAGTTCTGCGGTTCGCACGCGGGCGTCTCCATCGGCGAAGACGGGGCCTCGCAGATGGCCTTAGAGGACCTCGCGATATTCCGCGCGATTCCGGGATCGGTGGTATTGTATCCATGCGACGCGGTCTCCGCGGAAAGGCTGGTAGTGGAGGCTGCCCGGCACTCCGGCATCGCCTTCATCAGAACGTCCCGCCCCAAGACGCCGGTCATTTACGCCAACGAGGAGCAGTTCCCTATCGGAGGACTAAAAGTCCTTCGCCAGAGCGAACACGACCGCATCTGTCTCGCCGGCGCCGGTGTGACGTTGCACGAGTCGCTCAAAGCCTACGAGATGCTCAACGAAGACGGGATAAATGTACGCGTGGTTGACCTGTATTCGGTCAAGCCCCTCGCGGTGGAGGAATTGGCGAAGAACGGTTCCGCAGCAGGCTCAAAAATACTCGTCGCCGAAGACCATTACGCGGAAGGGGGAATCGGCGAGGCGGTGGCAGCCGCCCTTTCCGGGAAAAGGATAACTGTTTATCAGGTTGCTGTTACGTCAATCCCCGGGTCGGACAAGGGATCGCTCCTCCTCGACGCCCAGGGATTGAGCGCGAAACGCCTCACTGAGCAGGTGAAACAAATTCTGGCCGGGCGGGATTGAGCTGCCGCCCGCGGGGAGCACGCACACGCGACCCGGACCAAAAGCAGGCGCCTGCCCCGGCGGGCGCCGTCAGTCGAACGCCTGCGCGAGGTTTGCGCAGCGCATCGCTGTGATTGACGCCACGAGACGCGGGA
>JABMQX010000627.1 GCA_013203085.1 bacterium
AGGAATTGTCTGATCGCCGACAACTCGGCCGTGTTTTGGGGACGGGGCATCCACTGCATAGGGGATGCTTGCCGACCCGAAATTGTCAACTGCACCATTGCTCAAAACACGACATCATGTGAGCTGAAGCATTTCCATGAGGAACAGGCGACCGTGGGAATCTATGCCTTCGACGGTGCCACCCCGACCATTGTCAACTGCATTATCTGGGGACATGATGACGAGATATTCGGCTGCACGACAGTGTACTCCTGCAACGAGGACCAGGAACCGGAGGATCTCGAAGGGGAGGGCAATATCCATGTGGACCCCCAGTTCGTGAATCCCCTTCTCGGTGACTACCACCTTCTGACAACCTCACCCTGCGTGGATGCAGGGCTGGGCGATCATCCCAACTTGCCGGAGAGTGATCTGGATGGGGAAGCAAGACCCTCGGGAGGCGGAATAGATATGGGCGCCGATGAGATTTCCGACTCCGATCTTGATTCTCTCCCCGATGTGTGGGAAATGCGGGTCTTTGGAAAGCTTGACTACGGGCCGGATGACGATCCCGATGCCGACAACCTCTCCAATATCGAGGAGTTTGCTCTGAAAACGAATCCCACAAGCCGAGACACCGATGGCGACGGCTCCGACGATGCGTTTGAAGTGGCCGCGGGGACCAGCCCGCTCGATCCCCTTTCGGTTTTCGGCGTGGTGAGCATTGAAATGGTGCCCGGCGGAACACAATTGAAATGGGCGACTGTTCCGGGGCGCCAATACAGAATTCACTTCTCGGACGATCTGAGTTCCTGGCTTCTCGCGGGATATGTTTACACGGCGGAGGGCCAAAGCCTGGATGTGTTGGACAACACGGCTTCCTCCGCCATCAGGCGTCTCTACAGAGTCGAAGTCCTTCCGTGAGCGTGTGGCTTCCGGATCAGCATATTCCGCAAGATGCTTTTCGTGAAATAAGCGCGAGAGCTTCTTGGAAGCGCAGCGATGCAACGGCTCTATTAACGGCAGCTTCTCCAGAGAGAGGGACATGATGAAACTCGCAGAAACTTTCCGCAGGCGAGGTTCCGCACGCCATTGGTACGGATTCTGGTTCGTAGGTATCCTTCTCACGCTTCCGTTGGTCATCGCCCGAGCCGATCTGACGCATGTTGACAGCGACGGCGACGGGCTGCCGGATGATTGGGAGATCGCCCATTTCACCGACCTGAGTCAGGACTTCGCAGACGATGCAGACGGCGACGGCTACACGAATATCCAGGAGTACAACGGCGGCAGCAGCCCGGCGAGTGCCGATTCAATGCCCGGGTTTGCGAGGAGCCCCTGGCCCATGCCCGGGCACGATCCCCTCAATACAGGGTGCAGCCAACACACCGGCCCCCACATCCTCACCCAAGAAACGGTCATCCCCTTCGCAGGAGAGATCGACATCGTACTCGGTCCCGATGGAAACATCTGGATCCCGGCGGATGATGCCATCAAGGTCTACACTCCTGCCGGCGAGGAAATCGTCGAGCACCGCGCCGACGGCGAAATCAGCGTCTCTCCCACATTCATCCGCGACGGGAGTTTCTGTTTTGCCTACAAAGGCGACGAGAAAGGCTTGCAGTGCATAGGCGGCGACGGCAACCCCAGATGGCACCAGCCGCTGAGCGTGCCGGTTGAAGAAAGCAGAATCGTCGTCGACTCCGCGCAGAACGTGTACCTCAGTTTCGACCGCGAGGTCAAAGCTTACAGCATCGAGCGCGGATACCTTGTATGGCGTCGCAGCCACGGCAGTTGGGGTGAACACACCCCTCCCATCACCCTGGACGGTGAGGGTAACATCTATGTGGACGGCGGGCAGTCCGGCCTCGGTGCATTCTGGCCGCTTGGCGACCTGAAATGGACCTTTTCTGCCGATTGGGTAAGAGGCGCGCCGGCAGCGGGTATTGATGGAAAGCTTTACTTCTGCTGGCATTCGCGTCTGGCTGCTGTCAGCAGAGACACCGGACTAAGTCAATGGCAGTTCGACCCGGGCACGCCTTTCAGCCTCAGCGGTCTTTCGATCGCCAGGGACGGAACCATCGTCGCCTGTTCGCGAGACGGCTCCGTTTATGCTCTCCACCCGAACGGACAACTCCAATGGAGCTATGCCACGGGCGGAGAACTCAAAGCAGCACCCGCCATCGGCAGCGATGGCACGGTCTACGTCGGTTCGACGGACACGTTCGTTTATGCTATTGACCCCACCGGCAAGCTCCTGTCCAGATTCCCGACAGGGGATCAAATCGTCACCCAGCCGGTCATTGATGCCGCCGGGAGGCTGATCGTGTCGTCTTCCGACGGGAACACCTATGTTCTCGTGCAGTCGCCCGTCCTGCCCGGACAGGTCGTCTATATCGCACCCCAGGATGAAGCCAGTTCGGTCCCCCTGGATTCTGTTCTGGAATGGAATCCTGCCGATCTCGCGTCAAGCTATGACGTTTACCTGGGCGAAGACCCCGACCCGCCTTATGTGGAAAACACACCCGATACGTTCTGGCACCCTGCGTCCTTGGAGCCGGATCGGTTCTACTACTGGCGAGTTGATTCGCGAAACGAAAGTGGGGTGACGAGGGGTCCGGTGTGGCGGTTTTCCACACCCGACGATGCCGATGGAGACGGCATGGACGACCGGTGGGAGATTCATTTCTTCGGCAGCATCGAGGCTGACGGCAGCGGCGACAGCGACTCGGACGGGTTGAGCAATCTCGATGAGTTTCTATCGCGGGCGGACCCCACGAAGCAGGACACCGACGGCGACGGTCTCAGCGACGGAGAGGAGGTGTCCGTTCACGGAACACTCCCCACGCGAGCCGACACCGATCAGGACGGACTAAGCGATCGTGAGGAGATCGTCAACAGGGGAACAGATCCTCTGGACGCCGATAGCGACGACGATGGCTTTGCGGACGGGGAAGAAGCCGAGGCGGGAGCGGACCCCAAAGATTCCCTGAGCCGACCGCCTGCCCTCTTTGTCAATGGGAAGACAGGAAACGATGGGTGGGACGGAACGGAGCCAGTTCACACCATCGGGAACAAAGGACCAAAGAGGACAATTCAGGCGGCTATCGACGCCGCGACTTTCTTCAACCGCATCAACGTCGCCCCGGGATCATACCGTGAGAACATCCTCATTAACGGAACCATGACGCTGGCCAGTTGGGGCAGCGCAACGACCATCATCAGGGGCCGTGGTGATGATTCTGTGGTGACGGTTCAGGGGCGGGTGTCGCCGACCCTTGAGGGTTTCACGATCACGGGCGGGGCTGGCAAGGTGGCAGGAGAGCACAGAAACGGAGGGGGCCTCCACATTGTGGGCAGTTCGTTGAAAATCGAGGATTGTATTATCGAGGGGAACTACCTTGACCCCACAGGGTCCGGCGGAGGCATTTACTGCAAAAACGGCTCCCTGACTATCTCCAACTCCCTCATTCGCGATAACCGCGCCCCGCACTACATGGGCGGAGGAGTCTATTGCGAAGGTTCTTCGCTGACGATGATCGCTTGTGAAGTCAACCACAACGAAGCGGTACACGGCGCCGGCATCTATTGCGCCGAATCCAAGAATACGGAGATCACCAACTCTTTCATTGTCAGGAACATCACCAACGGCATTGTCATAGGCGGAGAAGGTTCTTCGGCTACGATCATGAATTGCACCATCGCGCACAACGCCTGGTCCCGCGATGAGAGGGAGATCCAGCTGGACATGGTCCATCCGCCGAATCCATTCCTGCTCGCGAACAACATTGTCTGGGGACAGGGGGACGATCTGTACGATGTCGAACCGTGGGAGGGCGCTGTAGTGAGCCATTGCAATATCGAGGATGGCGATTTCCTTGGGGAATCAGGGAACATCTCCACCGACCCGCTTTTCCTGGACCCGGATCACTACAACTATCGCCTTCAGCCCGGCTCTCCCTGTATTGACTCCGGGACCTCCGAGGAAGCACCCCTCGAGGACTTCGAGGGAGACTTTCGCGTCTTCCCCGACATGGGAGCCGATGAATTCGCAGACGCGGACGGTGACGGAATGCAGGATGAATGGGAGCGAGTCAATGACCTTGATCCGCGCGACCCCGCCGACCGCAATGCGGACCCGGACCTAGACGGAAGAAGCAACTTCGAGGAATTTCGGCGCCGCACGTTGCCTCACGACGAGAAATCGGGAATCAAGTACGTTGACGCCAAATACGTAGGGACAGAGGAAGGGACGGCGGCGCATCCCTTCCGCACCATCCAGCGTGCCATTGACGCCGCCTCTGCGGGGGAAACCATCATCGTCCGCCCGGGCACCTACTACGAGCAGGTCGAGATGATTGATGGAATTGAACTCGTAGGAAGCGGGGCAGCCTTAACCATCGTTGACGGCAACAAGAGCATGGCACCCCTGATCACGCTTCGTAACGTCTCCTCGTGCACGTTAAGCGGCTTCACCATCAGGAATTCCCGGGGGGATGCGCCTGCGATCGACAGCATGAGTTCCGCCCCACTGATCCGAGACTGCGTCATTTCCAACTGCCACAACACAGCCAGCGTAAGCCACGGTGGCGGCCTGCGCGCCTACGGAACACGAGGCCACCCTACAATACCGACCCTGATCAACTGCATTTTCGAAGACTGCAGCAGCCGCTGGGGCGCCGCCATCTACGGCGGCGCGAATCTCTTTGGCACCACCATCCGCCGATGTCGGGCCGTCACTACCATCATCGAATGTGGCGGCGGCGGCACTTTCGACGGATGCCTCATCTCCGAAAACGTCTCCTCCGGCGGCGATTACGGAAATGTAATCATTCGCATCAGCGACGGTTCTTTCTTCATAGAAAACACCCGAATAACATTCAACGTCGGTGAATGGGCTCGCTGTTGGGATGGAAGCGTGACGTTCACCAACTGCGTGATCGCCCACAACGTCGGCTCAGGTCACATCAGTGCATGCGATTCCGCATTCACCAACTGTACCATCGTCGCCAACCTTGGCGGGCCCTCCCGTGAGGAGGGTAGCCGGTACGCAGCGTCCCTGCTCAACTGTATCCTGTGGGGCAACGGCGATGACCTCGACGGTTTCACCAGCGATCAGGTCCGTTACTGCAGCATCGGCGATGGCGATTTCGAGGGAGTGAACGGCAACATCTCTACGGACCCCGCTTTTGTCAATCAGAGATACGCGAACTACAGGATTTCTGCGGTTTCTCCCTGTCGCGATGCAGGCTCGGCGGAAGGGGCGCCGGAGTTTGACTTCGAGGGCGATGAACGGTCCCTACCCGATATTGGCGCAGACGAGTTCCTGGACTCCGACTTTGATGGCATCCAGGACGCCTGGGAAGCATTTTACGGGCTCAATCCAGATGACAATTCTGATAGTTCAGCCGATCCGGACGGCGACGGCAAGAGCAATTATGCCGAATGGCTGAGAGGAACGGATCCCACAGACGATAAATCGCCGAGAGATGTGGTGTATGTTGATGCCGCCAACCGTAGCGGGATCGAGGATGGTTCCCCGAAGCACCCGTACGCCACGATCCAGAGGGGCATTGACACTGCCTGGCCTGGGGATACCGTGCTGGTGTCTGATGGGACATACGATGGATCCCTCCGAATGAAACAGGCTGTGACTCTTGTCGGTGAGGAGCCAGAGATCACTACGATCACGAGCGGGGGCGATGTTGCGTGCATCTCATGCTATGGGATAACCGACGGTACTATTTCAGGGTTCATTCTGAGGGGAGGTCGTGGGGTTCTGTGCCGTTTCGCGTCTCCGTCGATCTCAGAGTGTGCCTTTCTTTCCAATGTCGCGGATGGAGGGGCGGCTCTACTCTGCGAGGACCGATCCAATCCTGTCATCTCGCGATGTCTGTTCGAGCAATCCGAGGGGACAGCGATCCACTGCCGCGACTCTTCGCCCCTTATTCGCGACTGCGTCCTTCGGCGAAATCGGGCGACGGGGATATTCTGTGCGAAGAACGCGGCACCGGTCATAGCAAACTGCTTCATCGTCCAAAACGGTGGCAGCGGGGTCGCATGCGACGGCACCTCTTCACCCCAACTGCTCAACTGCACGGTCGCTCGCAACCGGGGAGGGAAAGGCATTGCCGTTTCGGCGGGGGGAATGCCGAGGGTCCTGAACACGATTCTCTGGGAAAACACTGAGTCGGATGTCGAGGGGTTGACCGAGCAGATGATCTCGTTCTCCGTCATTGGCTCGGGAGAGTTTGTGGGCGTCAACGGCAACATTTCCGAAGACCCCCGTTTTTGGGGGATGGACTACTTGAACTACAGACTCATGGAAGATTCCCCCTGCATCGGCGCCGGCTCAGGCGAAGGAGGAACCACGTCCGACTTTGAGGGAGATGAGCGGTCTACGCCGGACATCGGTGCCGATGAGTTCATGGATACCGATGGCGA
>JABMQX010000628.1 GCA_013203085.1 bacterium
GTATCGCTCGACGCTCCGCCCGACGACACGTGCGCAATGCTTCTGCGCCGCCGCCCAATCGGCGCCTTTCAGCCATGCCGGTATTCCCGCTTGGTGCCCCCACCACAGCGGATGCCCTTTCGGCGTGATGCCGACTTTCTCGCACCATTCGAGAATCCGATCCACCTTGCTATAATTCGGCTTCCCCTCCTGACGCTCGAGCGACGCGAGGTAGAAAGGCAAAGTGGCGAAGTTGAGCACCTCCCGGAAATGGCGGGCATAGGGTGTGTCGCCGTGATAGGCGAAGGCGTTGCAGCCGAAGAGGTACTTTTCTCGGCTTTCCACCCATGCTTGCCGGGATACCCTCGGGCTCCGGCGCCTCTCGCCGGGATGGTTGATCAGGAAACGAGAGCGTTCCACGATCGTCAGCTCGCCCGCCCACAGCGCGTGGGAAAGCGCCATGAGATTCCATTTCGCTGCCTGCTTCTGCCCCGGCTTCTTTGCCAACTCCAGCAGCTCCCTCGCTGCTTCCTGATGCCCGAGACATTCAGCGGAGAGCTGAAAGCTAAATCGAGTTGGCCGAGTACTCCGTGCATAAGACACAGCAAGCAACATGATCTCCCGAAGACGACCTTCCGCCGCCTCCCGGACGAAATCGATAGGCTCCGAGCGCTGCTCGTATCCCTTGCCGCCATTATCCGCGATGACCCAGACGTCACCGAATCCGGGAACCTCGATCTTGGCATGGAGCGCCGTCGGCCCCTTTAGGATCTCGATCTCCACGGTTCCGTCATCGAGAATCTTGCTGCCCCTGCGGATTGGCTCGAAGTGAAGGTCCGCCGAATAGAGGGTCCGCAGCCTCCCTTCCGGCATCGGTTTTCCATCCCTGCCGAGCATCTTCACCTTCAGCAAGGGCTTCGTCTCGCTCCTCGACCGAATCGCCGGAGCCTTTGCCGCTGCCGCGAGACGAGGGACGGCCTCATCTTCGGCCTGCGCGAGAACTCGTCCACCTGCAAGCGTCCCTGCTGCATACCCCGCCCGGCGCAGAAACTCTCTTCGATTCAACTTGCTTGCCATATTCCCCCTCCTTCATTTACCGCTGAGAGCGCAGAGATCGCCGAGAACACCATTTTCCTTCAGCACGCGGTTTTTTTTCCGCCTCTGCGTTATCCGCGTCCTCTGCGGTTCAAGAAACCTCTACAGGCTCGATGCCGAACATCTGGCAATAGTCCCTCAAGTCTCGCTCGTGGTCGCCGTAGAAGAATATTTGATGGAAACCCGGAAACTGTGTCGCATCGGAAATGCCATCCAATTTGACCGTGACCGCCGTGCGGCATCCTCCCGCCGGGGGAGTCCACACGTTGCCGAGCACAGTCCCGGGGCAGATGAGCATCGTGTCGGGCCCCATGAGCTGAGCAATTGTCACTCTCTGGTCCTTCCGCCAGATCGGGCGAACGGTAACTCCCAGGTCCGAATGATGCGACCTGAGATTGAAGGCCGCCGGTGGCTTTGAAAAACCATCCAATTTCGTCGCACAGACACAATGCGACCCGATTAACGCGTTCAGAACCGTCTCCGGAACGGGGTCCTGCTGAAAGCCCGGCTTGTCGAAGAGATACCTCACCAACATCAACGTCAGCGTCGGGTAGAGGTCCGCCTCGCAACCGGCGGGAATCCCCTCATCGTTGAGCTTCGCCCACGCTAAGCACGGCACCGGAATCTGCCTGCTGCTTGCCGGCCCCAAGCAATCCATCGTGATAGCGTCCGCGTCTTCCTTTTCGATAATCCGGCGGGAGACAACATAAGCCCTCGCGGCCTCCAACATATCCTGCGGTGAAGGCTCGACGATCTTCTTCGCACGGCTCGTGTAATCCCTCGCGATATCTTTTACATCGTCCGTAACTCCCGTCTCGCCGTACAGCCGGACGAAGGTCTGCACGGGGAGCGTTGTCAGCTTCGTGCCCAGGTTCTCGACCGCCCCCCCTTGTTCCTTGTTTCCCCTGAGAATCACCAGCCGGCTCTCCCGCATTTGCTTCGCAGCCTTTATCATCTTCATGCCGTATTTGACCGCATTGAAGTCGAGAGAGGAAACAACGAAAACCCCCGCCTTCCTCGCCAGCGGCTGGACATTCGCTGTGAACGCCGCACCAATAGGGGCGAAGATGACCGTGGGGATCCCGGTCTCCGCGACCTTTGCCGCAGGGGGCCATGAGTGCTCCTGTCAGTCGAGAAGGACAACGAGCGCCCCGTCGCAC
>JABMQX010000062.1 GCA_013203085.1 bacterium
GGCGCCAACTCCGTTCTACCGATTCTTTCCGGTTTTTTTGCTGATATTGGAGATTATCAGGACATCTCACTCGGGGTCAGCACCTTCACCTCCCACCTGGGTGAAATCAAGCGTATTCTTGAAAATGTCTGCGAGGGCAGCTTGGTCGTTCTGGACGAACTCGGTACCGCCACTGACCCCACAGAAGGCGCTGCTCTGGCGGAGACAATTCTGGAGGAGCTGTCCCGAAAAGGCGCGCTCGCCGTTGTCACTTCCCATCTTCCTTCCCTCAAAACGCTGGGGGAGACGAGGGAATGGGCGAGGAGCGCCTCCATGGGACTCGACCCCCAAACGGAGAGGCCTAATTTCATCCTGTCCATGGACGTGCCCGGGGAAAGCAGCGGCTTGACCATCGCTCGCCAGATTGGCATCCCACGCCACATCATTGACAGGGCATATTCCCTCATGTCCCGCCAACAGAGAGACCTCCGCCGGGCCCTCGAGTCCGTCAGGAAGGAGAAAGCGAGGCTCCTGAGCGCTTCAAAGGACCTTGCCGAGGCTCGGCGGGAAGTCAAAGAACAAAAGAAGCTCTGTAGGGAGTTGCGGCAGTCTCTGGATGCGGAGATGAAAAAGCTGCGGCTGGAAAAGCTCCAATTCCGACAGAAGATTCTCGCCGAAAAAGACAGCATCCTCCGTGAAGCGAGGATGCGGGTCGAGAAAACGATTGCTCGCTTGCCGTCCCGAAAACAGCTTCCCCGGGCGAGAGAGGAATTGAGGGAGGAACATCGTCGCCTCGAAAAAGAAGCGAAGGAGGTTGGCGACGCCATTGAGAGGTTGAGCGTCGTTCCTCGCCGCGAACTCGATCGGGAGGAAATCCGGGAGGGGATGGTGGTTTGGGCCCGGAAACTCCGCCAATCCGGCACAGTCAAGGCGGTGTATCCGGGCAAGAAGAAAGTGGACCTCATAGTGGACGGAGTCGTTTTCACCGTTGACGCAAATCAACTCGCCGAATTCCGCGAGGAAGAAAAGGTGACTGCACCGCCCGCTGGAAGGAGTTCCCTTCTGAGTAAGCATCTCGCGAGCACTGACTTGAACCTTATCGGACAAAGGGTGGAGAAGGCAATCGGCCTCCTCGACCGGTTCCTCAACGATGCTTCTCTTTCCGGCGCGGACAAAGTGCGCATTATCCACGGCTATGGCACAGGTGCCCTGCGGAAAGCTGTAAGAGAGTTTCTCGCGAGCCATCCGCTCGTGGACGGATTTCGCTCGCAGAACGAGGAGGAAGGCGACCGCGGCGCCGTGACTGTCGTTAAACTGAAATAAGCTGTCTGCTTAGCCCTCAGGGGATAGACAGGATTCCGAGTCGAACACACAATTCCCGCTGCGAGAAGTAATTCCGATTGCAAGGTAAAAGATGAGAGAGTCGGTTCTGGTCACAGGTCCCGCAGGCTCGGGCAAAACAGCTCATTGCCTTCGTGTTTGTTCGGAAGCGCTGAAAGAGAGTGGACCGGGTCAGATTATCTATCTCGTTCCGAGCGCCGAAGCGATCCGGGACACGGAGAGACAGTTGTTGCTCACGGGGCTGTGCGACGGCATCTTCGGCCCACTTGTGATGGATTTCACGAAGCTTGCCCTTCGGATTCTCAAGGAAGGGGGCTGTTTTCCTTTTCACCAGATTTCCCTTCTCGAGAGAGAATTTCTCATCCTCAAGATCATCCGGGAGACGCCGCTGAGGTTTTTCCAGAAGGTTGAAGATTACGAGGGATTTGCCCAGGTCGTCGCAGTGTTCATTGCTGAGCTTAAGCGAGGGATGATTTCGCCGGAGAATTTCTCTGAGGGCTGCCTTGCCGCAGCGAGGCGGCAAGACATTGCCAGGGATAAGCTGCGTGAACTACATGCGATATATCTCGCTTATCAGGATGCCTTGAAGAAACGCGGCGACTACGACCGCGACGGACTCCAATGGAAAGCGGCTGAAGTCCTGTCCGCCGACCGTTCACTCCTCTCCTTGCTGGATGTCCTGCTGATTGATGGTTTTGCCACCTACACCCCTGTCGAGTTCGAAATACTCACTCAGCTTGTCGCGCGAGTACCGAAATCACACATCACGCTGTGCTACGAGGAGGCGCGGCCTGACGTATTCGCCTTCGTGGAGCGAACCTATGCCATGCTAAGAAAGCTGTGCACGGGAAGGGAAATTGCTTTGACTGGGAATCACCGTGCCTCCGGCAGTCTGCTTCATTTGGAAAGGGAGCTTTTCAGCGAGCAAGAGAGCAGAATCTCTGCCGGAATCTCCATTTCCATCGTCCCTTGCTCCGATGCCTATCGGGAAGTGGAAACTGTCGCCCGTGAAATCGAAACAATCCGCCGGGAAGAAGAGTTGGAGTACAGCAACTTCATGGTTATCCTCCGGGATGTCGGTGACTGCTCGCGCGCTATTGCTGAAGTGTTCCGCGAGAAGCGGATACCTTACTTCCTTCCCTCGCCGGGACAAATCGCTGAAGAGCCCTTCATCAGACAAATCCTCTCAGCACTTCAACTTGTGAAGGGGGAGTTTCGGCGAGAGGATGTGCTCGCCATATTGAAGAGTTCCTATCTCAACGCAGATATCGAAGCCGGGCCTGCTATCGAGAACTATGCGGACGAGTTCGGGTTGTGGGAGGAGGAGCATTTCCGCCAAACATGGACGCAGCCAGGCCGGGAAATGCGAGACGCCGCTCCCTTGAACGAATACAAGACACGGTTCCTCGACGTGCTCGATAGACTTCGCTCCGAGGCAAAGGGCATCTCATCTGCACAAGGATTTCGTCGGTTCATCTTCCGCGCGATCGGCGAATTCGGATTTCTGGCCCACGGAGAACAGAGCAAAAGAGACAGTGGTTGGCAGTGGAGTAAATGGGAGGATACGTACCCCTCTCTATCTGCGGAGTATCGTTGCCTGAAAGCCCTCGCAGGCCTACTGGATGCAATGTGTGAATATGCTGGTCTGATCGGCTTGAGCCGAGCAGACTACGGCGACTTCCTGGAGATGTTGGAGCGAGGGCTGGTCTGGACTAGTCTCCCTTCCCCTCCACGGGACATGAACGGTGTCCGGGTTACTTCCATTGTGGGCGGCCCGCCGCCGGAGGCGGCAGTCGTTTTTATCTGCGGACTGTGCGAGCGGTCATTTCCGAGGGAAATCGCCAATGAGCCTTTCTTCAATGATCGCGAGCGCCGGCTCATCAACCGTCAGGGAAAGATATTCCTCGACGAGCGGTTGCCCCTCTCTTGCGGGGAGAGATTTTTCTTCTACATCGCCGTGTCGAGAGCCACTCGGCGACTTGTACTGACATACCCGGCCATGGACAAGGCAGGAAAGGAACTCGTCCACTCCCACTATGTCGAGGAGGTCGCGAGAGTCTTCTCAGACCTGGGAGATATGACGGAAGAAAAGGCGCCGGTTGTAAACATCTCGCCTGAGTTTGCACTTCTCACTGACGCCAGGGAACTGCGTTTTTTTGTTGCCTATCATCTGTCGCGTGCCACGAGCGAGGGAGTAGAGGACTCGGACGAAAACTCAATTCTCGCTGCTCTGGCGTATAACGAGTTGATCCGGCTGGGGGATTTCGGAGCGGACGACCTGATCTATGAAACCGCTGACGAGAAACTGTCCGAGGAGGTCTGCCGCGACTTACGGGAGAAGGACGCGTATCTCACAAGCGTCTCCGAACTGGAGACATTCGCGCGATGCCCATTCCGCCACTTCTGTCAGTATCGTCTGCGGTTGAAGGAGTTGCCTCGTTACACCTTCGGCCCCGTTGAGGAAGGCACGCTCTATCACGAGGTCCTCGCAAGATTCTACAGGGAAATCTACGCACCATCTTGCGAAGGTTCTCCCCACCGTGCTGATGCCTTTTCCTGCCAGTGTAACGAAATTGAGGACCTTTCACCCGATGAGTTGGATAGCGCGATTACGCTTCTCGTCGAGGAATTCATCGGCAAAGGATATTCGCGGCTTTTCCTTCCTCCTCGCATGGAGGTCCGCCGGAGGGCCCTCCTTGCCAAAATCAAGGATTTCCTTTTGAAGGAGGTCGAGAACGAACGTACAAACGCCACGCGCCCAGCCTACTTCGAACTCTCTTTCGGCAAGGGGAAAGGCCACGAGAGCGCGGATAGCCACTCCACCGAGGCGTCTCTCTGCATCCGAGGAGAGAAGGCGACATTGGTTCGGATTTCCGGGCGGATAGATAGGGTTGATACCTTCGAGAAGGATGATGAGAGCTTCGGTGTAGTCCTGGACTACAAGAGGTCGGCTCACGTGTCCCGGGCGGACCTGAGACGCGGAACGGTCTTGCAGCCGGGCATATACCTGCTGGCTCTGAGAGAATTGTTTGGACTAAGGGCAGCAGGGGCTTTTTACTATTCCATCTCCTCAGGGAGAAAGCGAGGAATCTTCGCCACGGAGGAAGAAGAACGCATATCGGGCGAGGGCGATGTCTCCCGGGTGGACAGAGCCTTGTACGACGAGATTCACGAGCTAATGGAGTTGAACGCCAGACAAGCTGTCGAGTACGTTCAGCGGATTATGGAAGGGGAAATATCCATCCGCCCCGCCGACAGGAACGAATGCCGTTACTGCCCCTTTAGTTCCGTCTGCCGGATCAGTGAGCAAGGATTCTCGTCGTAGGGCGCTATCACCTCTGCAGAAGCGTCCACGACTCCAACACCCGCGGCTGCACTCCGGGGCCCACTGTCTCAGATGTCCCAGCGCCATCCTTGACGAACCCGGATAAATGTGGTATTCTCTTGGCGCTGTAAGCGTGCAAAACAACTGCGTTTCGGCACCGTCAAATTCCTCTGGAAACGTAACAATGACGCAAGGAGGGAAATGCATGACCGGCTGTAATCGCTTTTTGCACGGCAGCCCCGCACACTGCGGGGCTGGAGAGGTAACTTTCATTGAAGCATTGTAGCATTGGCTCAAAACTCCATCTCAACGTGGGCCAGGGAATCCCTGTACAAGGCGCTGGGGTTTCTATAGCTGCATACTCGAGAAAAAAGCCATTCATGCCCGTTTCTGAAACACTCCGCAGGTCGCAGACGAAAAGAAGCTTCGTCAACTTGTGGATGCCGCGCTCATGGGCAAAGGCCTTTCTGGTTGTGTTTGGCAGCGTCGTCATTTCCTTCCCTGCCGCGGCCGCGCTCACGGTGCAGATCACTGAGTTCATGGCGATCAACAATCAGACGCTGATTGATGACGATGATGATCGCTCGGACTGGATCGAGATTCATAATCCAACTAAGACCGCGGTGAACCTCGATGGCTGGTATCTGGCCGACTCCACCGACAAATGGTGTTTCCCCAGTGTGACTCTGTTTTCCAACAGCTACTTGGTCGTTTTCGCTTCCCGGAAAGACCGGAGGCTCCTCGGGGCACCACTGCACACGAATTTCAAGTTGAGCGGGGATGGGGAATATCTGGCTCTCCTGAACCCCTACAACGATGTCGTTTCGGAGTTCTCTCCCACATACCCCAAACAGCAGGCCGATGTCTCGTACGGCTTGGGGCGCCAGGCCGAGGCCGAGTTCACTTTGCTTCCTGTCGGCGCCCCGGCCCATGCGCTGATCCCCACAAGCGATGCGCTGGGATTGACCTGGACGGAGGTGGGATTCGATGATTCATCTTGGTTGAGCGGAACCACAGGCGTAGGTTACGACTACCCGGGATTGATCGGCTTGGACGTCGCCGAGATGAGAAACGTGAACGAGACCGTTTACATCCGCATTCCCTTCGAGATCGAAGAACTCCGGGAATTGGATTCGCTAACCTTACGGCTCCGATACGAGGATGGGATGATCGCCTATCTCAACGGCGAGGAAATCGCGAGTGCCAATGCCCACAGCCCGGCAACATGGAACTCCGGCGCCCTCGCTGATCGTCCAGATAGCGAAGCGATTTACTCCCTGGACATTGATATTTCCTCTGCCACGGATTTGTTGCGGGTCGGAGAAAACGTTCTGGCTTTCCACGGGCTCAATGCTCTGCTCAAGAGCTCTGACCTGCTGGTTCTGCCGGAACTGGTGGCGGAGACAGGACCGGAGGGCCCGGAGGTGTTGGGCTTCTTCCAGTCGCCGACGCCGGGGGCGAGGAATGGGCCCGCGTTCCCCGGGATTGCCGGCGCCGTGGGAATCTCAAAACCTGGGGGGACGTTCCTCGAACCATTCCTGGTGGAGTTTACGCTGCCGGAGGATGCCGCGACTAATGCTGAGATACGTTACACTCTTGACGGGAGCGTGCCCGATGAGTCGTCGCCTCTCTACACAGACCTTCTTACTATCACGACGACCACGCAGTTGCGCGCCAAAGTGTTCGAACCGGGCCTGGCAGTGGGCCCGACCGTCAGCGAGACCTACATCGCCCTGAACCCGGACGTGGCCAGCTTCACCTCCGACTTGCCGCTCGTCGTCCTGGATAACCTCGGGCGCGGGGGCATTCCTCAGAATTCATTCCAGCCCGCCTTTATGGTGATCTTTGAGCCAGCGAACGGCAGAAGCTCCCTAACCGCTACCCCTGCTCTGGATACCAGGGCTGGGATCAAGATTCGGGGCTCCAGCACGGCGGGGCGGCCGAAGCCGTCCCTCAGCGTCGAAGCATGGAACGAAGTGAACGAAGACAAGAACATCTCGCCCTTAGGAATGCCGGGGGAATCCGACTGGGTCTTGTGGGGACCCTACGACTTCGACCTGGCACTGATGCGAAATCCATTCATTTACGAGTTGAGCAATCAGCTCGGTCGCTACGCCGTGCGGTGCCGCTTCGTCGAGGTTTTTCTCAATACCGGAGGCGGCCCGTTATCTGAAGCGGATTATTGGGGTGTTTACGCACTCATGGAGAAGATCAGTCGGGATGAAGACCGAGTGGATGTCAAAAAGCTGTTTCCCGAACATGACCGCGATCCGGGTGTCACGGGCGGGTATATGTTAAAAATCGACCGAGCCGATCCGGGCGACAGTGGGTTTTACGCTGTCGGACAAACTCTGCGGTACGTTTACCCAAAGGAAGTGGATATCGAGCGGCCGGAGCGAGACCCACAGGAGCAATATATTCGCGGCTTCTTCAATGACTTCGGCAATGCGCTGAACAGCTCGAATTATAAGGACCCCGAGCTTGGCTATGCCCCGTACATTGACATAGATGCGGCGATTGATCACCACATAATCAATGTGCTGTCGAAAAACGCGGATGCCTTTCGACTGAGCACCTACATGTACAAGCCCCGGAATGGCAAGCTCACCTTTGGACCAATCTGGGACTTCGACCGCGCGATGGGTTCCACCGATGGCCGCGATGAGGACCCAACGAACTGGCAGGGCGGAACCGATTTTTTCAATTACCCCTGGTGGGGCCGGATGTTCACCGACCCCGACTTCTTTCAAAAGTGGATAGACCGGTGGCAGGAATTTAGGGAAGACCAGTTGAGCGTTAAGAATATACATTCCATCATTGACTCGATGGCAGCGGAACTTCGGGAAGCTCAGGTCCGCGACCTGGAAAGATGGAATCAGTGGCCCCGCGCGGAATTCGGGGGAACATACCAGGGAGAGGTGAACCACCTGAAAGACTGGCTGGCGACTCGCGTCGGCTGGATTGACGCCCAATTTGTTTCCCAGCCAATCTTCAGCAGTTATGGCGGGCAGATCACTCCGGACTTTACGCTCATGATGAAGATCCCATCGAAAGCGACCGTGTATTACACTCTCGATGGAACCGACCCTCGTCTTCCCGGGGGCGAGGTTTCACCCAATGCGTTAAGCTACAATGGTCCGATCGCGCTTACGGACACAACCGTCGTCAAAGCTCGTACACACAAGGTGAACTTGATTTCGAACCCCAATAACGGCGTCAGCACCATGAGTGATTGGTCCGGCCCCATCAGAGCACGGTTCTCTATCTATCCGGCAGCCAACGCAGGGAACCTCGTCATCACTGAGATCAACTACCACCCCCTTGATCCCACCCCTGAGGAACTTATCGTCAACCCAGACTTCGAGCAAAACGATTTTGAGTTCATCGAACTGAAGAACATCGGTTCCACAACTCTTGACCTGACCGACGTGCAGTTCATCAACGGTATCGCTTTTTCATTTACTGACAGCGCCGTCACCACGCTCCGCCCGGGCGAGCTCGTGCTGGTCGTGAAGAATCAGATGGCAATTACTGCGCGCTACGGTGCACTCGACAACATCGCCGGGCAGTACACCGGCAACCTGGATAACGGCGGGGAGAATCTTTCCTTGCATGACGCCGGGGGGCAAATCATTTTGGACTTTGATTACGAGGACGACTGGTATCCCATCACCGACGGTTTTGGCTTTTCGTTGGTCATCCTGAATGAGAACGCTGCGGTGGACACCTGGGGGAACAAAAGCAGTTGGCGCCCGAGCGCCAACCCGGGAGGCTCGCCCGGACAGAATGATCCCGCTCCATCCGGCATTCCTCGGATCGTCGTCAATGAAGCGCTCACGCACACCGTTCCACCGCCAATGGACGCCATCGAACTGTACAACCCGAGTGCCGTTGACTCGGACATCGGCGGCTGGTTCCTGACGGATGACCGAAGCGATCCCCAGAAATTTCGTATCCCCGAGGGTACCGTGATTTCCGCGGGCGACTATGTCGTTTTTGACGAGAATGATATCAATCCGGCGAATCCCCCCTTGGCTGGCGGCTTTGCGCTTAGTTCCGAGGGAGAGGAAGTGTACCTGTTCTCCGCTGACATCAGCGGAAATCTGACGGGCTACTGTCATGGCTTTGCCTTTGGCGCCGCGCAGGAGGGCGTTTCTTTTGGACGCCACGTCACCAGCACAGGGGAGGCACGTTTCCCCGCCCAGGTTGCGTCCACTTTGGGCACCGTCAATGCCGGCCCGAAGGTGGGGCCGGTGGTCATCAATGAAATCATGTATAACCCCCCACCCGTTGGAGGCGACAACAACACGAGGGACGAATTCCTCGAACTGCTGAACACTTCCTCCCAAACAGTGTCCTTGTTCGATCCTGATGCGCCCGCGAATACATGGCGCATCGAAGGTGGAGTGGATTATTCCTTCCCGACGAACATGACACTTTCTCCGGAAAGTTACATACTCCTGGTCAGCTTCGATCCCAAGATCGATCCCAAGGCGCTTGGGTCGTTCCGCATCGGATACGGTTTGGATACAAGCGTGAGAATTCTTGGTCCCTATACTGGCAAGTTAGAGAATTCGGGCGAGCGAATTGGCTTGTTCAAGCCCGACACCGCCTCGAGCCTCGACGGCGGACCTGTTCCCTACGTTTTGGTGGACGAGGTGGATTATTCCAACTCTCCTCCCTGGCCAACAGGTGCAGATGGTAGCGGCCACTCGCTACAGCGTCTGGTCAGCAGCGCCTACGGTGACGACCCGCTCAACTGGCAGGCGGCCGCTCCCACTGCCGGACAGAACAACGCCGACGGCGGTGTTTTGGATGCCGACGGCGACGGTTTGCCGAACCATTGGGAGTCAGTTTACGGTCTCGACCCGCACGTCGCAAACGGCGATGACGGCGCCTCAGGCGACCCGGATCGTGACGGCTTGACGAACTTGCAGGAATACCTGAGCGGCACGCACCCCCGTGATGCGACCAGCTTCCTGAAAATGGACTCCATTGATTACAACTTGACCTCGGTGGTCGTGCGTTTCACCGCCGTCGCCGGGAAAACTTACAGCGTCCTGTACAGCGACACGGTTGCCAGTGGCGCCTGGTTGAAGCTAACCGATGTTCCCGCCCAGAGCAGCACCCGTGTAGTCCAAATCTCCGATCCGGGCGCTAACGGTGCCCGCATCCGGTTCTACAGCATCGTCACACCACAATCGCCTTGATCCGGAAAAAACTGATTTCCCTTTCACCTGACGACGACCTTGCCGTTTGTGGGCCCTTCTTCTCCGCCAGAACGCGGAGAGGACCTCCATCTCCAAGCGGCTGGAGATACCGTGCGGACAAAAGAGGCTGAGAAGATTACACTCCTCAGCCTCAGAAAACCTCCGCCGGAACGCCAGCGGTTATTCACCCACGACCCGGTAGAACCGTGCGCCCATACCTGAGATGTCCTCGCCCGACCAGGCTGTCTCAGTCGTCGGCCAGGTGCCCGGCACTGGCTGCCAGTTGGCGCCCGCCAGGTCATCGGTGTACTCAAC
>JABMQX010000629.1 GCA_013203085.1 bacterium
AACCACCTGATAACGGTTGGGTTGATTCAATGGGCGATTCCGGTGCTTCGCGGGAGGCCTTCGCACTATGCGGCATTTCGCCCTTCGCGGATCGCCCCAATGCTGGATTTCCTCTCAGTGCATTTTTATCCCTTCTATGGCGGTGACCCGATAGCCTCCGCTGAAAATTTCGACAAGAACCGGGCGTATCTGGAACTTGTCCTTCGCTACGTGAAGGCCGGTGCGCCGGAAAAACCTCTTGTCGTTGGCGAGTTCGGCTGGCATGGTGGCGGAAAGCCTGATCATCAAGAAGAACGCTCTCCCGAAGACCAAGCCCGCTGGTGCAGGGCAGCGGTTCTGCAAGGAAAGGGGATCGCCTCAGGCTGGCTCAACTGGGCCTACGCCGACACGCCATCCTCGCGGGACATAACGAAGTTTTCCGGGCTGGTCACCGAACACGGAAAGCCAAAAGCATGGGGCCTGTCGTTTCGCGAGTTGGCGAAGAAGCCAACGCTCTGGATTGAGGCCCCCATGAAGCCGGGGGCGAAAGCGGCTTTCGACGTGGACCAAGCGATTGTCTCTCCCGAAGCTGGCGATGCGATGCTTCGGCGTTACTATGATGCATGGAAAACGGAGAAACGCTGCGGACTGGACGTTCGTTGAGGGGCCGAGGCACAGAGCGTAAGGATGGCACAGAAGGAGATGCAAAAAACCTTGGCGCCCTTGGCGTCTTAGCGAGAGAAACGGGACGGAGCCACGCCGAAGTGGCGCCCCGGCGCCAAAAGGCGCAAAGAGGAGAAGCAGAGTCTTCGGATTTCTCACGAACATGGCCGCGCTGATTTCTGTTCGGCACGAGCAAAATCGCAATAAACAAACTCATTCAAAACGGAGGAAGACAATGCGAGGATCCCGCAGTTTCCTGTTTCCGGGTTTGCTGACATTCACACTCGCTCTTTGCATATTCTCACACGCCGAATCTTCAGAAAGCGAGTGGATGCTTTGGTATCGCCAACCGGCGAAGAAATGGGTCGAAGCCCTGCCGATCGGCAACGGACGGCTCGGCGCGATGCTCTTCGGCGGCGTCAAGAATGAACGGCTCCAGCTCAACGAAGACAGCCTATGGTCCGGCGGCCCCCAGCCCAACGCCGACAGACCCGACGCGTACAAACACCTCACCGAAATCCGGCGACTCCTGCTTGAAAGAAAATACATCGAAGCCGAGCGCCTCACCAACAAGTACATGACCAACCGGGGCGGCGGTTTCGATGGCGCATACAGCGGCGCCTACCAGACACTCGGCGACTTGACGCTCACTTTCGACGGCGTACCAGATGGCGCGGAGGAGTACCGCCGCGAACTTGATCTGGACACGGCGATTGCACGGGTCAGCTACCGGACCGACGACGCCCGTTTCACACGGGAGATGTTCTCCACGCCTGTGGATCAGGTGCTCGTCATGCGAATCGCCTGCGATAAGCCGGGCATGGTTTCGTTCACCGCCCGCCTGAGTCGCGTCGCTGACGCGAAGGCTGCCTTCATCGCTCCGGATTGCGTCGTCATGAGTGGTCGGTGCGACAGCGGCAAAGGGATGAAGTTCGAAGCTCGCCTGAAGGCAATTGCAAAAGGTGGGAAGGTCATCGGTTCCAATGACACTGTGCGTGTGGAAAAAGCTGACGAGGCGATGCTGCTTCTGGCGGCTGCTACGAACTATGGAGGTAAGGACCCAACGGCGCTGTGCGAAAAGGAAATCGCAGCCGCATCGAGCAAAACCTTCAAGACCCTTCGCGACGCTCACATAGCGGAACACCGGAGGCTGTTTCGCCGGGTGGACCTCAACCTGGGAAAAACCGCCGCATCCCAGTTGCCCACAGACATGCGATTGAACGCTGTAAAGCGGGGCGAAAAGGACCCGCATTTGATTGCCCTTTACTTCCAGTACGGCCGGTACCTCCTCAGTTCCTGCAGCCGTCCCGGCTGTATGCCCGCCAACCTCCAGGGGCTTTGGGCAGACGGACTGAAACCGCCGTGGCACTGCGACTACCACGCCAACATCAACGTCCAGATGAACTACTGGCCGGCAGAGGTGTGCAACCTTGCTGAATGTCACCTGCCCCTTGTTGACTTGCTCGAGTCCCTTCGCGAGCCGGGACGCAAGACCGCCAAAGCTTACTACAATGCGCCGGGGTTCGTGTTCCACATGATCACCAACGTCTGGGGATGGACCTCGCCCGGCTGGAGTGCTGGGTGGGGTTTCTTTCCCACCGGCGGCGCCTGGCTCTGCCAGCATCTCTGGGAACACTACGCCTTCAGCGGCGATAAGGAGTTCCTCCGGCGTGCCTATCCGACCATGAAGGAATCCGCTATTTTCTTTCTCGATTACATGGTTGAGGACAAAAAAGGCCGGTTGGTCACCGCTCCCTCAACCTCGCCGGAGAACCGGTTTTACACCCCGGACGGAAAGCGAGCCTCCGTGTGCATCGGTGCGGCGATGGACAGGGAGATCATCTGGGACCTGTTCACCAACTGTATCGAGGCAAGCGAGGCCCTCGGCACGGACGAGGAGTTCCGCAAGAAGCTGCTCGACGCGAGGAACCGCATAGCCCCGCCGGAGGTCGGCAAGCACGGGCAATTGATGGAATGGGGTGAGGACTTCGACGAAGCGGAGCCCGGACATCGGCACATGTCGCACCTCTTCGCGCTCCACCCGGGTAGGCAGATCACCCTCCACGGCACACCCAAGCTCGCCCAGGCGTGCAAAGTGACTCTCCGGCGCCGCCTCTCTCAGGGCGGCGGACACACTGGCTGGAGCCGAGCCTGGATAATCAACTTCTTCGCCCGCCTCGAAGAAGGCGAGAAGGCGTACGAGAACGTGATGGCGCTAATCCGAAAGTCCACCTTGCCCAACCTGTTCGACACTCACCCACCCTTCCAGATTGATGGCAACTTCGGCGGCACAGCCGGCATCGCTGAGATGCTGCTCCAAAGCCACGCCAGCGAGATTGCTCTGTTGCCAGCCTGGCCGAAAGAAGCCTGGCCGAGCGGTTATGTGAAGGGACTGCGGGCTCGCGGCGGATTGGACGTTGCCATCCACTGGAAAGACGGCCGCGCGACTTCCGCTGTGCTTAAAGCCAAGATTGACGGCCGGCATCGGATCCGACCACCACGCGGGCACCGGATCGTCGAGGTCCGCAACGGCGGCGAACCGATTCCCTTCAAAGCCGGCCGCGACGGCCTCGTCGTGGAAGTCAAGGCGGGATTGACGTACCAACTGACCCTGCAATAGGATTGGCGTAGCTCTGCAACGATCAGGAAATGATATGGATGATTCGTTAAGGACAACAGCGAGGCCCAAGAGCAAGGTTTGCCTCGCGCTTCCCAGTGGCCTGATGTGCATTCTGAACGCGTGCGCTTTGGGACATTGCGCAGTTGACCTCACAGGAAAGGAGGATGGCAATGCTGAGAATCTGGAACATCATTGTGGTGTTGATGGTCGCTTTCGGGACGGCAAGGGTCGTTGCCGATGTCGGGCCGTTCGTGCTTTGGTATCCTCGCC
>JABMQX010000630.1 GCA_013203085.1 bacterium
ATGGGAAGGAGATCACTTGTAGTACGCTCGACATGATGGGCTGTTCCCAACGTTGTTACCCGAACGTAGAATTCTTCATCTTCAGACTTTTGATAGTCACCACTTTCCCCAATCACTCGAGAGGCTGTCGGGACGGGTTCAACGCTTGCGGTGTAATGGGCTGGCTTCAAGACTCGATACTGAGCGTGATAGTGGACAAAACGCGCAAATACCCATGTGCTAACAGTCCAAAAACAGATCATCACAAGAACGACCACGGGAAGTATCTGATAAAACCTTTCTTGCTGGCTTTTCATGGCTGTGTCCTTTTATTGCCGAAATATTGATTATGTGTTTTCCCGATAAGAAGCTTTGTCTGGCTCGCCTTCGGCATAAAGCCCCTGCGTGAATCCGAGCATAAGCTACGTTCTCCCAGGCAGTTGTGTGCGGTTTTTCTTTCCGTCAGTGGCTTTATGTGGTTTCAGTATAACATCCCGGCTCGCGTGTTCAAAGCGAATGGACCGGACTTCTGACACCTTTGCCACTCCGGCTAAGAACCTGCGTGTGAATCGTGATGGCCTTGAGACCTTTGGGTCGAAGGAACTCCTGAACGGTGCGAATATCATGGCCGTACTCCAGCAAATGGGTCGGGAAGGAATGCGTGGACACGTTGCACCGCGGTCCTGATTCGCACCTTTTTTATTCTATCCTTTACCCAAGTCAAGATCAATTCCTTTCGCGGCGGTTTACTGCGAGAAAAGCGGCGAGCCTGGCATGCCACGGAAATACAGCCACACCCGCCTTGACAGGCGAGCTTGAATAGGATAGGATAATCAAATAAAAGCCGATAACAAACTTGAAGGGAATCGAGATCATTGGTCAAGAGGACTTATCAACCGTCGAATGTGAGCAGGAGCCGGACTCACGGCTTCAGACACCGGATGAAAACCCGCTGGGGGCGCGCGATATTGAAACGCAGGAGGCGGAAGGGAAGAAAACGCCTGGCAGTGTAAATGTGCAAAAAGCCACTTTCTCCCGGTCGGAACGGCTTAGCAGGGCGGCGGATTTCGACCGCGTCTATTTTGAGGGGAAGAGGATAGCAAGCTCGGCGCTCGTCCTCTTTTTTTGCCCTTCGGGTGGGCAGAAGACGAGGCTTGGACTCAGTGTCGGCAAGAGAATCGGGAAAGCCGTTACGCGAAACCGGGTCAAGAGGCGGTTGAGGGACGTTTTCCGTCTCAATAAGCACAGGTTCAAGGAGAGGTACGATATTCTCCTTGTCGCCAGGAGAGGGGTGCAGGAGCTGAAGTTCCGCGAGGTCGAGGCTGCGGTTCTCGATCTTTTTCGCCGGGGGGGCCTGCTCGCAGGCAGAACGGACCATTTGAAGACAGGATGAACAGGATTAAGAAGATGCGGCCCATCCCGTTATGCTGTCAAAATCTGTGCGAATGAAAACGATAGTGATTCTCGTTATAACAGCTTATCAGCGACTGCTGTCTCCGTTTCTGGGTCCGGCGTGTCGTTTTGCGCCGACGTGCTCGGAATACATGATCGAGTCCATCGAAAAGAAAGGGCTGTGCCGGGGGGTTGTGAAGGGAATCTGGCGAATTCTGCGGTGTAATCCCTTTTCTTCGGGTGGATATGATGCAGTGGAATAAGGAAAGGAAATGCTGAAGCGATACATTTTTTTCATTGCTATGAGCTTTTTGGTGTTCTGGCTGTATGCCATTTTCTTCCCGCCCCGACCGCCGGTGAAGCCCGCTCCCACGGAGTCCCCGGTGGATAGCGCCGTCGTAGCTGAAGAGGAGAAAGCGCCTTTGGAGGAACCCGGAGAGAGGACGGAGATCAAGACGGCGGTCAAACCCATTCCACTGGACGAGAAGGTCGAAAAACCCGAAGTTACGAAGGAGCAGCGGGAGAAGGAAGAGGAGGTCTGGCTCGAGAACGACTATTGTCGGATGAGGTTCACGAATTACGGCGCCGCCATCCGCGAGGTCGTGCTGTACACAAGCCGTGTCAACAAGGAAGTGGTGATCCATGGAAAGGAGCCAGTCAGGATCCCTCGCAAGCCTGTGGAAAAGGAGGAGTTGAATCCTCTTGTCATCATGTCGGCGGAGGAAGGGGGGCTCGACCTTTCGACCCATACATTCCAGCTAAAAGAGAAGACGCAGCGAAAGGCGGTTTACGAGCTAGACCTGCGTGATACGGGGCTCAGGGTTACGAAATCATTTGAGCTGGCGAGGAACAACTATTTTCTCACCCTGGAGGTCATCTTCGAGAATTCATCTGAGGCGACGATTCCTGTTGAGAAACACCAGGTGAAGGTGGGGACAGTTTTCTCTCCCGATCAGAAGTCCAGATATAGGAGCATTGGCTTCATGGCTCTCGGCGCAGGGAAGGTCCAGAAGCTCTCGTCGAGTCGCAAAAAGATACAGAGCAAGTCCTTCGACTTCCTCCGCTGGGCGTCGGTCAGCAACAAGTATTTCGCCCTAATCCTCTCGCCGGAAAAGAGTAAGGGCAAGTTCGTGGTTATACCTCAAGTCTCGGAAGAGTCCTCGTCGAAAAAGCAGGGGGATGATTGGTACTCCATGGGGCTCGCTGTCGAGAAGGTCAACCTGGAGCCGGGCAAGAGAATCGTCCATCGCTATTCTTTTTACGCGGGTCCGAAGGAGTACGACCGTCTCAAGGGCCTCAGCGGGAAGATTTCTGGCGACCGTCAGTTCGAGAAAGTTATGCACTTCGGCTGGTTTGGCTTCGTTGCAATCCCCTTACTGAAGGTGCTCAAGTGGTGTTACGGCTTGGTCCCCAATTACGGTCTGGCGATAATATTCCTGACGATTTTGATAAAGGTCCTCCTGTACCCGCTGGACCAGAAGAGCTATAAGTCAATGAAGGAGATGCAGAAGCTCCAACCGCTGGTTGCGGAGCTGAAGAAGAAGTACAAGGACGATCCCAAGCGGGCTCAGATGGAGCAAATGAAGCTGTTCAAGGAGCATAAGGTCAACCCCATGGGCGGATGTCTCCCGATGCTTCTTCAGATGCCGGTCCTTATCGCCATGTTCCAGATGATACGCTCGGCGATCGAGCTGAGGGGTGCGCCTTTTGTTCTATGGATAAAAGACCTGTCTAAGCCGGATGCAGTGTTGGATTTTGGTGTGGAAATTCCCATCATAGGGAGTTCTCTGAACATTCTGCCTTTGATACTGGTCCTGACGTTTGTGCTGCAGAGCAAGATCTCACGGCTCGCCTCCCCTTCGGGAAAACAGGACCCTCAGCAGAAAATGATGGGGCACATGATGACCGTGGTTTTCGGGGTTATCTTTTACAATATGCCTTCAGGTCTGACTTTGTACTTTGCGGTGAGCACCGCTCTGAGGTTGGTGCAGCAATACTTCGTGCAGAAAAGGGTTGATTAAGGAGAGACCAATGCTTCGGTCGGAGGAAAAGGACAGCAAGGAGTCGCTCGCCGAGGAGCTTTTGAAGCGGCTTCTCGACGGCATGGGGGTTTCGGCCCAGATTGAGATTCGCCGGAGAGAAGATGGCTTTGTTCTGTGCATAGAAGGGTGCTCCGAGGCCGGGAGGATCATCGGCAGGGACGGAAACATCCTTCACCAGATTCAGTTTCTTCTGAATCTTATGCTCATGAAGAAGCTGAAGTTCCGGATGAACGTTGTCGTGGATGTGGAAGGATACCGCGAGCGGCGGCAGACAAAACTGTTATCCCAGGCGGATGACGCCGCAAGAAAAGTTAAACGCGACGAGAAGCCGGTCGTTCTTGAGCCCATGCACGCCGCGGATAGAAGAATCGTTCACATCGCCCTGAGAGACGATCCCCTTGTTGAGACCTCCAGCGTCAATGAGGACAGGGAGACCGGCATGAAATCAGTGCGGATTTCACTCAGGCGGAGAACTCGCCTCGCTCCCTCGGGCTGAGGTTGTGGCTGACCTTGTTCGCAGTATGAATCTCAGTCTATTATGACGTGCCGGTTCGCTTGCCCTCTTTCCCCCTGGGATCCCTTTCTCGACGAGCCTCATTCCTCACCTGGGACATCTGCGGTGGTCGGGTCTATTCCATCGTTCAGGCTACGGGTTCCCTCATGTGTGGCTGCCTTCGGGTGGCGCCTGCGGCATCGCGTCGCATCTC
>JABMQX010000063.1 GCA_013203085.1 bacterium
CTTTTCCCTTTTGTCAGTTGAGCATAAGTGACCCGTTGTTTGGGATCTGATTTCTTGAAGATGCTGCCATTTTCTGCCGCTAATTGATTGACTGGCGTCTTGAGGTGCTCTGAACCCAGTTCCAGGAGAACCCGTCTGGCTTCGGCACCCGCAGCCCTGAGGGGCGGCCCAAAGAAGCGTGTGGTCATGGAGCCAAACGTCCCCATATCCCAGGGACAAAGGTCCGTGTCCCCCATGACCATATCAACGGATTCGCGAGGGACATCCAATTCATCAGCCAACATCTGTGCAAGCGAGGTAATGACTCCTTGTCCCAGCTCGACCTTACCCGTAAAGCAGGCAACCCTTCCATCCTCTCCAATCCGGAGAAAGGCGTTGAAATCGGTTGGCAGACGGCCGCGGGACCTTCCTCGGCGCCTCTCTTCCGCCAAAACGAGGGGATCGCCAACCGTGAAAAGGATGAATATGCCTCCGCCTGCAAGTTTGAAGAACTCCCGGCGGTCGAGCCGAAAATCTCTCCTTATATCTGTGAAATCGAGTTCCAGGTATTTGTCGTCCTTCATTTCAGGACACTCCTTTCATTTCTTTTGACGCGGCTTGGATGGCTTGAACGATCCGCTTGTGCGCTCCGCAACGACATAAATTATCATCCATACCTTGAAGGATTTCTGAATAAGAGGGTTGAGGGTTTTCCTGTAACAGACCGTACGCGGTCAGAATCATACCTGGTGTGCAAAACCCGCACTGGAGCGCATCATGTTCCATGAACGCCTTCTGGAGAGGGTGAAGATCACCGTTGTTGGCCAGGCCCTCGATGGTGACCACCTCCTTGTCTTCAACGTCTTCCACGGGCGTTCGGCAGGATCGAATGGGTTCATTGTCCACAAGAACAGTGCAAGCGCCGCAGTAACCTTCCCCGCATCCGTACTTGGTCCCCGTCAGAGCCAGGTCAGTGCGTAAAACCCACAAGAGCATTCGATCACTATCCACGGTCAATTCTGTGGGCTTCCCGTTTAGTCTGAATTTGATGGTTTCTTCCATAATCAACTCCTGTGATAATTGTGTGTGCTGTACAGTTCCATTCTACGTCAAGTAGTCAGCATTGTCAACCGGCAGACGCCCCCAGGGTGTGGCTGCCTTTTAGGGGCGGGTCGCCCGTATTACGCCCCTTCAGGGCTTGACGTTGGACTGCGGACACACGCCCCAGGGCTTCGCCCTGGGCTAAACTATGACGCCCTTACAGGGCTTTCGGACACCGCGTTACCCCTGCTTGAGGGCAACGCCGCGGATCGGCATGCAACGAATGCGGATACCCGTTGCCTCGAACACGGCATTCGCGATGGCTGGAGCAATGGCAATTATTGGCGTTTCGCCGCCGCCCGCCGAGGGAAGATCAGGCCGGTCAAGCAGATGGATATCGAGTTCGGGAACGTCCGCGAATCGCGGTACCTGGTATTGTCTGAAGCTGGGATTGAGCACCTTGCCGTTCTCAAACTGAATCTCTTCCGTCAAGGCCCCGCCCAAGCCCATGATAATACACCCTTCCACCTGCGAACGCAGGTTGTCCGGATTTTGGATGGCGCCGCATTCAAAGACCTCGCACACGCGGCGCACGTCAATACTGCCCCGCTTGCGATCTACACTCACCTCTACACATGCCGCCACGTAGGAACCCTTTTCGGTGCCACACGCCAATCCCACACCCACGTCCTGGCCGTTCTTCCCTTTGCGCTCGCTGAAACGAAACCGTTTGGCGGCAGTTTCGAGGACGGCTCGCAACCGTGCGTTTTCAATGTGAGCGAGCCGGAACGCAAGCGGATCAGCCCCCGCTGCTGCGGCAAGTTCGTCCATGAAGGACTCGCGGGCGAAATTATTCGCCGTCGCGGCAAGACAGCGATACGAACCCTGTCGTAGCGGCGGATCGCTACGCAGGAATTGCGTTCTTTTGTTGCGTATTTCGTACGGCGACGCAATGGCGGCGCCCCCGGAGTTGATGTTGGTGAAATCCCAGGCGACTGTCAAGCCGTTCGCGTCCAGCCCTGCCTGTATCTCAATGACTCCGGCTGGCCGGAAATACGCCCAGATAAACTCCTCCTCCCGCGACCACCTCAGCGACACCGGACGCCCGGCGCCCTTCGCCAATCGAGCCGCTTCCACGGCCACTTCACCGGTGTGCTTGCCACCAAATCCGCCGCCCATATCAGGTATGATGACGCGAACCCGCCCGGACTCGATGCCAAAAGCCTGCGCCAACTGCGAATGCACGCGGTTAGGAGCTTGGGATCCTGTCCATACGGCCAACGTGCCGTCGTTCCACTCGGCGACGGCGGCGCGGGGCTCCATGGGGGCGTGCTGAATGTAGGATATTCCGTAAACCTCGCGCAGAACTTTGCTCGCCTTCTCAAGTGCATCTTCAACGGAGCCGTTCGCTCCGCCGCGAGACCCGCGCCTACCACCTCCGCCCGACCTGGCATGGTTTTTCAGGTAGGAGAAGAGTTCCTTGCTGGATGGGTGGGGAGCGGCCTTCCAGGACGCTGTTTTGGCAATAGCCTGAACGGCCTGAGCTGCACGAAACGACGTCGGGGCCGCGCACCCGACAAAGTTGCCGTCGCGCACCACAACGACACCATCCATGGCTTTCGCTTCGGAGAGGTCAATTGCTGAAAGCGTCGCGCCGTAGGAGGGCGGGCGCAGTATCTTCCCGTAGAGCATACGGGGCCGCACGATATCCGATGGGAAGCGATGCGCTCCGGTGACAAGGTCTCGCCGGTTCGGCCTCGGGACCGAAGTCCCGAGCACTTCCCATTCGCTGACCGGCGTGACCTCCACGTCACGAGGGATAGCCGCCTCATACACTTTCGCAATGTCCTTTGCTCCGGCAAGCGCCGCGTAGGTGATTTTCCGGCCGGTTGCCGGGTGAACAATAGCACCCTCCCGCACCTTCACGGTGCCGCGGTCCACCTTCCAGCGTTCGCATGCCATCTCAGTCAAGAGTTCGCGGGCAGTCGCGGCCCCTCGGCGCACGGCCGGGACAGTGGAAGGCGTTGTCCTGCTGCCGGCGGTCGTCCCATCATTGGGAACAAGAGCAGTGTCGGCCATCACCAATCGGATCTGATCCACGGAAACCCGCAATTCCTCCGCGGCCGCCTGCGTGAGTTGCGCGCGGGAGCCCTGGCCGATCTCGACCTTGCCGGTCATGACGGTGATCCTGCCATCTTGGCCGATGTGAAGTCTCGCCCCCACGGTTCCGGACCGTCGGCTCCCGGTCGCTCTGCTCTGACCGAAGGATACGCTTTCGGTCACGGTGATGAGAAGACCGGAGCCGAGGAGTTGCAGGAAGCCGCGTCGGCTCACTTGAAAGGCGGAGCGCTGCTCATCAACCGGCTCACAACACTCTGATTCGAGCATTTCACTTGCAGGGGTGTCTTTCATCATGAGACTTTCACCTCCGATCCTTGCCGGGCGGCCCGGCGAATGGCAGTCAGAATTTTCGGGTATCCGCAGCACCGGCACAGATTGCCGTTCATCCATTCCACAACTTCCTCGTCGGTGGGACGGGGCTTTTTCTTTAGAAGCGCCGCCGAGGTCATAATCATGCCCGGCGCACAATACCCACATTGAACAGCGTCTTCCGCGAGGAACGCTTCCTGAACGGGATGCAACGAATCACCGGTGGCAAGCCCTTCGATTGTGGTGATCGCCTTGTTGTCAACTTCGCCTACCGGGGTGATGCACGACAAAATGAGGTCGCCGTCCATCAATACCGTGCAGGCGCCGCATAGTCCTTCCCCACAAGAGTACTTGCTGCCGGTCAGATCGAGATCCTCCCTCAAGACGTCGAGGAGAGGCCGTTGCGGGTCGGTGGTCACGGTTTTTCTCTTGCCGTTGACAGTGAGGGTGATTGTAACGTCCATTGCTGGTCTCCATATCGTTGAGGTTCTTGCTCGCCTGCAACAGGCGCCTTGTCGGCTTTCCTTACCCTCATGATAGCTGAATTCGTCGGTTCAAAACAGTTTTTTTGCCAAATCATCCTCCTGCCCGGCGCTCTTGGTGAGCACGCTCTGTAACTCCTGTAGTTCACCGTCCTTAGAGAGGATCGGTCTTTGGGTGACTCGTCGTGAGGAGCTTAGTTTGGATGACTGCCCACCATCACCGAATCGCAAAACGCTCCTTAACCTGTGTACTCTTCCGGAAAGGCCAAAAACGCTATTTAGCGGCGCGACAGAAGAAGAAATCGCCGACGAAGCAGGTGCTCAGGGTTTCGAGATATGGGGATGAGAAACGGAGAGAGCGAGAAATGAATTTTGCTCAGCACCCCGAGCAATCTGCTAAAACTTGACCTGTCAGGGCGACACCGATCGGTATCAGCAGCGTAGGCGCCCGGGGCCGGCCGCCCCTTCTGAGAAAAGATCCGGTCGCCAACCCCGCCTTACCTTTGGATGAACAAACGGGCTCCAAGAAATCAAAAGTCCATCTGGCAAGAAGCAGGGGTTGAAAAACGCTGTTACTCAGACGCGATCCTAACGATAGCCGCTAAGTCTCCGTTGAAGCCCAACAGCGACCCCTCGGCGGACTTCTTGCTAATAGCCCAAATCGTTCGTCAGCGTCATTTCCCCGATCCTTTCGCTCCGCGAAAGCCCATGATGCTGCTTTCCTTGAGTGGCATTTGCGTGGCCCCGGTGATGCCATCACAACCCGATGGAGCGGCCAGCCACGATCCACCTCGGACCATTCGAAATCCGTCTAAGCCAACATGGTATGAGGTGGAGTACCAGTCCAATGTCCACTCAGCCACATTGCCTGCCATGTCGCACGCCCCGTAATGGCTGTTGAATTTCTCAAAGCTCCCCACGGGGGCAGTGCCGGGAAATCCGTCCTCTTCGCCATCGTAATTGCAGCGATAGACGCCCCCTGCATTCGGCGACTCGTTCCCCCAGGGATAGCGTTGTTCAGGCATGGGATTCGGACGTTTTTTCGCTTCATCGCCGTCCAGATAGACCCCGCCCCGAAAGGACTTCTCCCATTCGGCTTCTGTCGGCAGTCTCAGTCCACACCAGTGCAGGAAGCTCGCGGCGTCGTACCAGGAGACGTAGGTGATCGGGTAGTTCTCGCGGCCCGGCACAACGCTACATGTATTATTATCGTGTCGGACGATGCCACAGCGATCTTTGCTGGCCATGCGCTCGTTCCAACCGGCTCCCTTGCCCCCGACCTCGCTGAGATAATCCACGTACATGGCAATGGTGGTCTCGTATTTCGCCAGGTAAAACAGCGGAAGGTCGGAGCTGCGTTTGATCTTCTTCGATTCGTCGTACCCACCTCCGGGAAGGCTCTTCATAACGAATCTTCCCGCTGGAATTCGCACCATCCGGATGCCTCGGACGCGAACCTGGACATCAGCAACATCCGAGAAACTCGTCTCCCCCGTCCCCCACCAGACGACCTTCTTGTGTCCGGGCGTCTCGACAATGTCAAACCCGTTCCCCCGAAGCGAGGTCATGGGAACTAACCGCCAGTTCTTCTCAGGAGCTTTGCTGTACCGGATGAAGACGTAGGCAGGAGATTCAGGGGAGATTGTCGGGTCTGCGATATCGTATTCGATGACAATCTTGGCCCCTCCAAGGACGGTCTGATCCTTTTTGACCTCCACGTTGTTGATTTTCATCCAGTTCGCGTAAGAAGCATTGCAGGATATAAGAATAACACTGACGCAAAGCCAAATTCTGCGGAACACGGTCCCTCCTTGCACAAAATCATCAATTCTGAACCTTCTCGCTTCAAGGCCCCGGCGCCCGTCAGATCGACTCCGGCCTCCGCCGGAGCGCGGGTGAGGCATCACTTTCACCTACACTTCTTCGGGGACAACCCACGGTTTTCTGTAATTGGCTTTCAAGTACTTGTCGGCTTCTGCGTCACCCACAAACGTCTCAGTCGTGCCATCAAACCGCAGCTTACGATTTCCCACTCGATATGAAATGTTCGCGAGATGACACAACGCTATCGAAAGATGTACTTCTTCGACATCGGCCTTTGGTTTCTTTCGGTTGCGGATGCAGCTCACGAAGTCATCAAAGTGCAGGTCAATTATGCTGCCGAACTTGTGGGTGGCCGGCTCCGACACGACCGCTCTACTTTCGCGAGTGGATGCGTCCCCTTCGAAAACCTGCCATCCCCCGCCGTGTCTGCCGAAGCACATCATGCCCTTCGTTCCACATATTTCTATCTTCGTTGCGGAGAAAGGCCAGTCCGGGAACTTGGTCTTGTCTCTCATATGGACGATCCGGTGCATGTAGGGCGACCAGAGGGATGCTTCAAAAAGCAGGGTGAGTTTACCGAACTCGAAGGTCGTGAATTGTGTATCGGGCTGCTCCCTGCCGTCATGGAACCGGTAAACGCCTCCCGCATTGCAGACAGTGTCTGGATACTGTTTACCGATGAGGTATCGCGCCAGATCAACCTGATGGATCATGTCAGCCATGATATAACCGACATAGAAATCCCACAGCCTCCAGAACCACCTTCCGGGACGGTACGGCAGCATGGGCGAGGGCCCGCACCACAGGTCATAATCCAAACCTTCCGGGACAGGCTGAACCTCGGCTACATGGATGGGACCTGACTCTTGCATGAGGAAGACGCGGGCTAAAAGGACATCTCCCAGTTTGCCGCTTTGGATATACTCGGCGGCTTTGTCGGTGTAGGGGGCGCTGCGACTTTGCGTTCCGACCTGAACAACCCTCTTGTACTTCCGGGCCGCCTCAACCATCTTCCTTCCGTCCCAGATGCTCAGCGACAGAGGCTTTTCTACGAAGACATCCTTTCCCGCCTGGCAGGCCATGATTGTCCCCAGTGCGTGCCAGCGATCGGAAGTGGCGATGATGATGGCGTCAACCTCCGGATCCTCGAGCATCTTCCGAAAATCCTGGACGAACTTCGGCCTGTACTCGTGGCCCTCCATAACGATCTCTGCCGCCGGCCCGTAGGATCGTACGTCAGCGTCGCAGATGTACTTGATCCTGACATCGGACCTTCTGACAAGGCTTGTCAAGAGCGCCCGTCCCCGGCCCCCAACGCCCATGATTCCCAGGACGATTCTGTCCTCGGCCCCTAAGCTCCTACTTGGAGACAGGACCGTAAACGTCGTCGCCGCGCCGATCGAACCTTTTAGAAACTGCCTGCGATTTATCGGTTTCATTTTTTCCTCCTCCGAACGTCAACATTCCACTTCAAACTAGATAGCTCATGTCCTACACCCACAGATTGTACCACTCGTTAAGTTAGGTTTCCATGAACAGTTGTTGCCGGGAGGCCGAGCGGACGCCAGCGGCAACGGCTCGACCGCCCTTGGGGCACAGTGGGGTAGCCGAGAGCACTCTGCGGCCGGACAAAAAACGTAAAATAATGTGTGCATACTGAACGAAAGGCCAGAAACGCTTTTAATCGGCGCGACTCTTCTAAAAACGTCAAAAGCCGTGGTTTGCAGAAAGGCCACGGGTGAGGGGTCGTGGAGTTTCACAGCCCAAGTGACTTTCGTATCTTTCTGACCAGTGGTACAGATGCGCGTTACGGATTCCAGCGGAACGGATATCTATGCAGGATCACGGCACCAACGAGAGTCGCCCCGTCATATTGACGGCAATCAGTTCGCACCACAACCTCCGACGGGGGCCATGGTTTTGACCGGAACACTGGGTCCATGGCCCACTCGGGCTCGACCTGAGCCTGGCTGCTCTTTAGCGCTGTGAGCTTCAGCGCCCGCTACGGCGAGTCGTAGATGTGACAGCCGTGGCCCGACGAGCAGCATAGCGACTTCAGCAACGGTCACGTCTCATTACCTGGGCAGTTGCAGGATGCGGAAATTGTCGAACCAGATCCAGTGCACGGCGTCGGGAGGACCGTTGTAACATTGGATGCTGACCTGGTCATTGCGCGGTGCGGGCAGCCGTCCAGTGGCCGCGGTGTGGAATTCCCCCTTGGCGTCCGGGCGGAACTGCGCTGTGAAGCTATCGGCGGTTACGATCAACCGAAGCTGGACCGTCTCGCTGTCCATGGGCTTGCGGCCGGGAATGATGAATAGCTTCCCGTCCACCAACTCCTTGACAAGCTTGAAGACAGGCTTGCCGTCGTGATACCAGGTGATTCCCGCCTGCTCATACTGTTGGGTCGGCTTTATGGTGTTGTGGATTGTGACCTCAATGGCGAACTTTCCCTGGGTGCGATTGGGGGCCGGCCGGAGCAGAGCGTTCTTCACGGTATGGGCCACACCGGGCTCCACGCGGATCTCCAAAGTGTCCTTCCGGATGCGCCAGGCTTGCGGGTTTTCCCTCAGCCACGTCCAGCCGTCGGCCAGCTTCCCGTCGAAGCGATCCTCGAAGAGGATGCGCTCTTCGGGAACGGCCCCGGCTTTTTCATTCACAAATTTTGCCGGAGCCATGTCCCACGCGTCAACGGAGCGGACGGTTGCGGCGCCTCCTTTCGCACATACCTTTACTAACAGGCTGTCTTTTCCAGAAGGAAAGATCTGCTGGGTGACACACTGCCGATCGTTCGCGAACACTTCCAGCATCGGCTTGTCCATGAAAACGCGCAGTCTGAGCGGTTCCCCTTCGCGTAGCTCAAAGGGGGCCTCCACCGTGTTCCGCGGATTTTTGTTGTCAGACGCACGCCGCATCCCGCCGGAGTCCAGTGGACCCTCACAGTACACGACGTCCGTTCGCAACGTCGACCGCGACATGTCGATCTTCAGCTTCTTGGAAACCGTATCGTACCAAATGCCGGTCTCCTCCTTACCGTCCGGGGAACAGCGTACCTTCAGCCCTACTTCCCGTGCCACACCCGGATCGATCTCCAACCTTAGCTCCAGGCAGTCGCCGCGAATGTTCTCGAGCGTCACCTCGGAATCTGGCTCGAGCGCGATGGTCTCGGCGGCGCGGTGATTGCGCCGCAGCGTCTGAAGTTCCTCGACCGGCGTGATCTGCACGGTTCCATCCTTAGCCAACGAGAGGACTCGCGGCAGGCTCTGGACCCCTGAGCCGGTCGCGCGCTGGGTCGTAATCAGGCGTGGGTCGGTCACCCAGGCCCAGAAAATCCGTCGCCCCTTGTCGTCCACGAGGCTTTCCGGGGCGAAGAAATTACCCCCGGGCCAGTTCATCCGGACGTGCTGCTCCGGATAGAACATTTCGTTCTCATAGCGGCCGATATAGCACCTTCCTCCGACTTTGTGGCTGATGCACATCAGGACATGCTTGTCACCGAGTTGAAAGAAGTCGGGACAAGAGCAGTCCTCGCCGGGCACGGTCCACGAAGGTTCAGCCCGGTAGAACGGATGCATCGGCTTCCAGTTCACCATGTCGGCAGACTTGCACAGGTAAAGCGTGTCCTCCCCGTTGGGAAGCGTGTTGCCGCCAAGCAGGCAGTAGTACGTGTCACCTTCAAGCCAGAGGTACGGGTCCCAGACCCTGTACACACCGTGTCCCGGTTCACCCGGTTTCGGGATCGGGATAATCGGGTTCTTGGGATGCTTTTTCCATCGTATGAGATCATCGTCCTCGGCGGTGGCGACGCAAACACCTGCGTTGATGCCAAACCAGCAGAGCATCGGCACGCCCTCTTTGTTGACGAAGGCATTGCCGCTGAAAATGCCAGTATCCGGATCTCCGGGTTGCGGCACCAGCGAGGGAGGATGGTAGGTCCAGTTCACAAGGTCCGTGCTGGACAGGTGGCCCCACGAGTGTCCGCGAGTCGGATGCTGGAAGATGTACATCAGGTGATACTTGCCCTTCCAGTAGATACATCCGTTGGCGTCGTACGGACGGCACAGACCTTCCTCCGGCAAGGCGGTGATGTGGTAGGTGGGCCAGTCCTCGGAGGCCCGGTCCCGAGGCGGCTCGCCGCCCACGATCATATAGCCCCCGTTGAGATGGAGCTTGCCGTCAGCAATCTTCGCCCCGCCAACGAGCTGACCGATGGGAAATCTCTTCATCCGGTCCTCGGCCTTGCCATTTTCGAACGACCACCAGGCCAATGGTTCGGGATCGGACCGTTCGTTGGGCTTCAACGAAGTAATCGTCGCAAGGTCCAGCGCGGCGCCGTAAATCCGGGCGTCGTCGATCGAGCCGAAAAAGTAGCGGCCGCCGCCCGCGTCCAGGTGGCGCAGTCCCATCAGCACCATGCTTTCGCCGGTGAACGTCGCCGGATCGTTTTCCATGGTGTACTCCGCGTACGGCTTCCCATTACGATAAATGGAAACCTCGTTCCCCTGGTAGCTGATCGCGATCTGGACCAGCGTATCCGCATCGGCCGTTTCCGAAGGGTAACGATCTTGCCGTTTCTGGGTGCGGCGAAAGAAATCACTTCCGGCCATCCATTTGGCGGGTTGAATCTCACCGAAAACAATCGCGTCGAACTCACCTCCCGGGTTCTCCAGAGTTAACACGCTGCCGCCGCGTTGTATCAGGTTGGCTGGATAAACCCAGGCCACCAGGGTCTTGTCTGTGATCACAGGGCCCTTTTTGCCTTGATCCCCCCGTGCAAGAATGGCGCACAACATTGAGAGCAGTACGAGTGCTACAAAAGCGGCTTGCTTGATCTGATTGTCTCCATTCGCCATCATTCCCTACCTTTCTATGCCTTGTTATCGCCACGCCTCGAGATTCTGGACGGAACTCAAGTCATCGCCGGGAATCAACCCGATCCGGCCTGTGGCGTTTCCGGGCAGGC
>JABMQX010000631.1 GCA_013203085.1 bacterium
TGAGGATCTGATGAAGTCCTTTGTGGAAGGCTCTCAGGAGGCGTTCGAAGAACTCGTGGGCCGATTCTCCGCGAAGATAACGAATTTCATTTACCGACAGGTCGCAGACTTTCCGACGGCGGAAGACCTTGCTCAGGAGACATTTCTGGCGGTGTATCGCAAGAAGGACACCTACAAGCCCGGTTACCGCTTTTCCTCTTGGTTGTACAAGATAGCGATTAATTTCTGCCGAATGCACTTTCGCAGGAGGAGGAGCGCACCAGCTATGCTCTCAATAGAAGGGAGCCGCGAGGAGGGCAGGATCGGCCTCGATGCAGCGCTGGTGGATGACGCGGAGGCGCCGCTGGAAGCTTTGAGCCGGCAAGATACGGAGGAAAAGCTTCGGGCGGCAATCGCTGAGCTGCCCCAGAAACAGCGACTTGTCTTCACATTGAGCTTTTACGAGGGTAGGACGTACGAGGAGATTGGGCGTTTTCTGGGCTGCTCTCCCGGAACGGTCGCGTCTCGGAAGCACACGGCTGTCCGGAAGCTCGCCTCCAAGCTGAGAAAACTGGCTCCTGGAGCGGTTGCGTAAGATGAGCGGCGGAGAAGGAACGACATATAGGTTTTATACATGCAGGGGTATGGACAATGAAGTGCAGAAGAGTTCGTAAGCTGCTGACAGCGTTTGAGGATGGTGAGTTGTCGGAAGAGGCTCGCCAGTCGGTTTCCGAACACCTTGCGGAATGCAAACATTGCCGCGCGCTCGCCGGCGAGGTGAGGGAGGTGTTCTCTTGGGCGGCTATGTGGCGGGAGCGTGCCCCGTCCCCGGCATTCCTTACAAGAGTGAAAGCGCGTGCGCGTGCTGGAGAGGAGTCGTCCCCGGCGACGTTCGGGCTTCAACTTTGGCGCACCCGCCCGGCGATTGTCGGCGTTGTGGCGGCTTGTGTGGTCTTTCTTTTCGGCTACCTGGCGGGGGTGAACTTTTCCGGACGCGGTCCGTCTGTGGTGAAGACCGTTCGTGCCCCCGGACCTCCACGCGTTGCCCGGCCTGCGGTGGATTCCGAGCAGTTAGTGGTTGGTATACAGAGGATTAAGATGATTTTCGGCAGCAAGCTGAGCGAGGCGGCTTACGCTCAGTTGAACGATGTGCAGCGGGCCCTTGCCGCCGGGGGCGGGGCGGAGGCGGAAGCAGAACTGGCGGTCGTCAAGAACCTCCAGTGGGCAGAGGAGCTCGTTCGCGAGGAAAAACTTGCGGAGGCTCGTGTCGTTCTCGCCTCCTTGGAGCAGAGCCACCCGGACCACGCGCTGGCGCCCTATGCGAGGATGACCAAGATGCTTACGACGCCGCAGCCCCGTCGTGCCCCGGAACTTCTCAGAGGTCTTTACGCTGCGCTTCTTGAGGACACAGTGGTCAACCCGACCGAGTTCTATAACCAGCTCGCCGGTTTCCAGGCGCAGGCTACCGAATACGCCTGGGGGAAAATCGTCGAGTCCGCCGACCGCCTCAATCCTCTCAACGTTCTGGACTACATCGAGGATCGTCTGGCGAGCGGAAAGCGGGCGCTGTAGCGCAGTGCGTGTGAGTTCGGCTTTGGCAGATAACTTGAAGTGTTCAAGAGAGGTAAACAAACAGTGAACCCGTTAGTGTAGAAGTGCGTTCGCTTTGATGAGAAGGTTATTACAGGAGGTGGAGACGATGGTGATTCTGATTGGATTGTGGCTTGTGTTGTGGCAATTCTGCCCGGCAGGCTCGTCCGCGACAATGTCCCAGACAGCATTCGAGGAGATGCTGCCGGAAGACACGATGGTTTATCTTTCGGTTCCTGACGCCACAGAGCTGGTGAGGAAGTTCAAGGACTCCAACGGGTATAAGATATTGCGTGAGGTAGACCCCATCACGTTGATGAGCATGGCGCCGGAATTCCAGCGAGCAAAGGCGTTATACTCCACCTATTTCCAGCCGCTTACGGATGTTTTCCATGGAAGAATCGCCCTCGCGGTCAAGAACATCCCGCCCGCGCCGGGCATCCCGGGCATGATTCTCCTCGCGGATGTTGACGGCAGGAAGGAACAGCTCCAGCAGTACCTTAAGGAGCGGATTCATCCCCTCCTTACAAAAGCGGGTGTGCAGATGCTTTCCTTCAGACACGGCGAATACGATGTGCAGCAACTTTCTTTCGCCAAGCCGATCCCACTCGCCGTGTGCTATGCAATTGCGGACAATCTTTTTATCGCCACTGTCGGCAGGCAAACCATCCAAGAGCTCCTTGACGGGCCCAAGCGTGAGAGGTCCTTAGCCGACAGCGAGCTGTTTCAGGAGGTTCGCCGGAAGGTCGGGGAGGACAGCGATATCCTCGCCTACGCGAACGTTTCCACGCTGCTGGACGTTCTGGCGGGGGCTGTCCCCGCGGAGCCGAAGGCGTGGCTGAAGTCCCTCGGATTGAGAGAGGTGAAAGCCGCGGGGATTGGCATGGAGGTGCGAGAGGCCGGGCTCAAGCAGACATTCTTTCTTTACACTGGCCCTGAACGAATGGGGCTTCTCAACATCCTGGCTCGGGAAGCTGCTCCGCTGAAAGTCGTCGAATACATCCCCGAGGACACGACGTACTTCTGGTCCTTCTCTCTTGGGGATTTCGCTGAGCGTTGGGACGAGGGGCTGGACACATTGAGGGAAGTTGTCCAAAGCGCGGGCGGAGACGGAGAGTGGAGGCGTATCGTTGCGCGCCTGCAGCGTGCGGAGATCAAAGCCGGATTCAAAATAAAGGAAGACCTTCTATCTCCGTTTGCTGGAGAGCTGTGCGTAGCTGTAAAGGTCCCGGAGGTTATGGGTGTGCCGCCGATGTACATTTTCATTGAGGTGAAAGATGCAGAGAAAGCGAAGGCGGTTGTGGAGAAGCTCATGGGCGCCTTGGAACGGGCTGCTGGCACGCCGATTGTCAGGACCACAGAAGAGTATAAGGGGGTGGGCATCACCTCCTTTTCGCTGCCGCTCCCCGGCGGCAGAGGGGGGGTCAGCCTTGTCGCTCTTCCTTTCATGCGCCCGGCGTTCGCAATCGTGGGGGATTTTCTGGTCGTCGGCATTCATTCGAGATTGGTCAAGAAGATCGTGGACGTGCACGGGGGCGGGAAATCTATGAAAGATGACCCGGCGTTCAACAGGGTCTTGGCGAACGTTTCTGAGCGAGGCAGCATGACGTCGTACGTGAATATGAGGGAGGTGTACGATTTCGTCTACGGCGCTCTTGGAGGCGTCGCCGCCATGCAGATCGGACCGGACCTTGTGGGCAAACTGGGGAAGATAGGGCAATATCTCGGATGTTCTGTCAGCCGTATATCCTGCGACGAGAAGGGAATCACATACGAGTCCTTTTCGGAGTCTGGCGGTGCGGAACAGGTCCTGCTTCTGCCTGCGCTTGCTGCCTTTCCCCTGGGGGTCTCTAAGGCAAAGGGAAATGCCCAGAGGGCTGCCTGCTTGAGCAATCTCAGGAACTTGGCGCTGGCGTGCATTATGTACGCCAACGATCACGATGATGTCCTTCCCTCGAGGCTCTCCGAGCTTTATCCGAGTTATGTCTCAGGTCTCGACGTATTCGTCTGTCCTGTTCACAAGGGGAAAGAGATTTCAGAAGAGAGGGGCGAAGTATTCTTCGCCGACGCCGTTTCGAGCCATGAAGACCATGGGCATGCCGCCGGGCCGGCGATTGATGCGGAAAGCGATTACAGGCTGGAGATTCCGGGGGCGAAGCTTGGAGAGATCAAGGACGTCGCCAGTACGATAATGATCTTGGAGAAGGAGCCCAACCATCAGGGGGGCCGGAACGCTGCTTACGCGGACGGGCATGTGCAGCAGCGGGTACAGCTCGAACGCGAGAAGCCGCGGGCTGTCCCGGGGGTTTCAGAAAGGCGAACCCACATCGGGCTGTGGCCGCTGGCGGGGATAGGGGCTGGTCGTGCCCGCGAGAAGGCGAGGCGAGCGGCATGCCTGAGTAATCTCCATCAGCTTGGTGTAGGTTGCATTATGTGCGCGAGTGACCACGACGGCGTCCTTTCCTCGAGGCTCTCAGAGCTCTATCCGAAGTACGTGGCAGATCTGAACATATTCGTGTGTCCGGTTCACAAGGGCAAGAAGATCTCAAAGGACGCGATAGATGGGCAGGGCGATTACAGACTGGCGCTTCCCCCTATGAGGCTTGGGACGATCAAGGAGCCGGCCATGACAGTCATGATCTCAGGGAAGGAGCGAAACCATCAAGGAGGGCGCAACTTCGCCTACGCCGATGGGCACGTGGCGTGGGTGGCCCCCCGTTAGGGGGCAGATCAAGGACTTCCGGGTTCCGCCGAAGCCTGTTTGGGGGCGTGTTGAGGCCGGTTCATGCTGATCGCTTTGCGGTAGGATCGAACGAAGAGAGGGCCTTGAAATGCTGAAGGTTGTTATTCGGATTGCCGGGAACGTCGCTTGTCTTGTCGTTGTCCTGGCGGGCATTGCCGCTGTGGCGGTGGGTTCGCAGGGCTCCGAGCCGACACGGAAGGAATCGGGCGAAATGCGGGGGCGGATCTCCGGCGTGGTCGTAAACTCTCCCACCGGCAAACCCATTGCGGGGGCATACGTGGCCGTTGACCATTCCGGCGACGCTGGCGGCTCCAACCTGGGTCGCTTCCGCAAACAAGGCATTTATGTCACGACCGAAACGGACAAAGAAGGCCGGTTTGTGCTCGAAGACGTCGCTTTTCGAGATGATCATCCTTTCATGGTCACACATCCCGGATTTGTCCGGCATCAACAGACCATCGCAGTTCGCAGGGGCGAGCCAGCAATTGATATTCACGTTCGTTTGAAACCAGCAGCGGCCATTGTCGTGAAGGTCGTGGACACTGAAGGGAAGCTTTTGCGAGACAAGACGATGCTCCGCCTGGAGGCCAAGGACAGACGTGTCTTTCTGCCGATGCGAGCCGACTGGCCGGACCTGCCCTACCGTACGGATTCCACGAAAACGGGTACATTCTCCTTTGGGGAACTGGACACGGGGGCGTTTAGCATTGAGGCGATGCGAATCGGGCAGGCGGAGACAGTCTATCATGCGAAGGTCTCAGATGTTGCGATTGAGGCGGGAGAGACGAAGGAAGTGGTGCTCAAGCCGGCGGACCATCGTTCCACTGTGAAAATCAAGATCGAAAAGGATCCCCACGCGTATCTTGGCGAAACAAAGGGGGCAGCAGCCCTTTTGATCAGCCGCAAGCCCGCTCTGCTCGCCTGGGCCGGCAGGAACTTCTACCACTTAGAAGACGAGCGGCTCGGCCGGGTGTGGAAAAGTGCCCTTGTCATGGCTATATTGACTCCGGCCGAGGATGCCGACACTCTCCGCAAGACGTACACCCTCCGCAACTTCCCACCGGGCGAATATGCTGTTTTCACTTACGCAATGGGAATGTACAAGGACTGGAAATCTCCGGCCGCTTACCTGAGAGGAGCTAAGGCTGTGATTTCTCCCGGCAAAGAACGGGCTGTCGAAATCCCCTGGATCGAGCCCATAGGTCCGTCCCCGACTAACGCCAGGATGCTCTACACTCTCGTGAATCTGGAGGCGGGGGAATATACTGCCCAAGAAATCTGTGAACTTCTGATGAAGGAAACCAGCGCGAAGCCGGGGGAAATTGTGGCGGATTCCTCGATCCGGGATCAGAAGCTGGCGTTTCGAGCAGCGAAGCTCCAAATATGGGACCTGCTTGAGAGGATATACCTGGAGAAAGGCTGGAGACTGGAAGCAGATTACAAGGCCAAAACATTGGTGCTGCGGCCGGGGGCATCGAGCAAGCAGTGAGATTCCAGTGGCCTGCCGTTTGGCGATGCTCTGCACTCATAACTTCTTGAGTGCCGGCTTACTGAAAGAAGTCCGCGTTGGCTTCTGCGTCGAAGTCGTAGGTGGCGGCGGAAGCGTCTTTCGTATAGAGCCGATGGCCGAGGCCGGCGACCATGGCGGCATTATCGGTGCAGAGTTCCGGTGCGGGGAAATGGACCGCTACGCCGAGTTTCGCCGCACAGCCGTGGAATAGCTCTCTCAACCTCCTATTCGCTGCAACGCCGCCCCCGACGGCGATGCTCCGGGCTCGGAATTCCTCCGCCGCACGGACCGCCTTTTGAACGAGAACGTCCAGGGCGGCCTCCTGAAAGCTGGCGGCAACGTCAGCCCGCTCCTTCTCGGAAATCCTGTCGCGGTCTCGTTTTGTCTTACCATAGCCTTTGACGTGGTAGAGGACCGCTGTCTTTAAGCCGCTGTAACTGAAGTTATAGCTCCTTTTTTTCGTCAGCCCCCGTGGGAAGCGGATGACGTTCGGGTCTCCTTTCAGGGCGAGCTTTTCAACCTCCGGACCGCCCACGTAAGGCAGACCGAGAAGCGACGCGACCTTATCGAACGATTCGCCCACGGCGTCGTCCGTCGTTTCTCCAAGCCTACGGTATTTCCCGAGGTTCTCGATGACGAAGAGGGAAGTGTGTCCCCCGGAAGCGACGAGGCCGACCGCCGGGAACTCCATCTGTGGATTGGACATGGCACTGCCATAAACGTGCGCCTCGACATGGTTCACCGGCACCAGCGGCAATCCTTGCCCCCAGGCAAGGCCTTTGGCGTAATTGACGCCGATGAGGAGTGCCCCGATAAGACCCGGACCTCGAACCACTGAAATCAGGTCTATCTCAGCAAGCCCCAACCCGCTCTCGGCGAGGGCTCTTTCAACGATGCCATCAATGACTTGGATGTGCTTTCGACAGGCGAGTTCCGGCACGACGCCTCCGTACTCGGCGTGGAGGTCGAGCTGGGAGGCGATAACGTTGGAAAGGATTTCGCGGCCGTCCCTTACCACCGCTGCGGCTGTTTCGTCGCAGGAAGTTTCTATCCCGAGGGCAAACAAATCTCTTCTCCGGCGGTTCTCACTTCACGAACTCGAACAGCTCCGAGGCGGCTTTTCGGCCGGGAAACCTGATGATCGGTTTTCCCGGGCCGAGCGGAACGATTGCCACAGGCCGAAGGTAGGATGATATATTCAGTGCCCGGCGAGCCAGTTGTTCGTCGAAAGCGCCGATCCAGCAGCTCCCGTAGCCGAGGGCCGTCGCCGCCAGCAGGAGATTCTCGACCGCCGCCGCGGTGTCCTGGAGGCAGTAAAGGGTCCTTCCCCTGTCTCCATAGACCTCGTGAGATGCTTCCGGCTCGGCGCAGACCACAAAGACTACCGCGGCATCGGCAATGAAGTCCTGTCCGAAAGCCGCCCCCGCAAGGTCTTCCTTAACCTGTTGGCTGCGCACAACGTAGAAAAACCACGGCTGTACGTTCCCCGCCGAAGGCGCCCAACGGAGACATTCCATAAGAGTCTTCAGATGCTCCTCCGGGACCTCGCCGCCGGTGAACTCCCGGCAGGAATGCCGTTGGAGGACCGCTTCGATCATTTTGTCGTCCATTCCACGTGCGACCCTTTTTCGACGGAGGTTAGGGGTGGTTAGTCTGTTTCCATTTCGCCCGGTTGCGGGAGCGAGTGTAGCACAGGATTTCTCCACACTCAACGACGATTCGCTGGCTCGCGCTGGAAAATATTGTAACCCCTGAGTTACCGGCGGCTCAGGATGGAACCGCAGAGCACGCCGGGGACGCGCAGAGGGCTACGTACCGCCAGCATCCTGTCCCGCCGTTGACGGGACGCCGCCGTTACAGACACGGGAAACTCGGCCGCAAGAGGAAGCCGAGGCCTCCGGACAATCCTATTGCAA
>JABMQX010000632.1 GCA_013203085.1 bacterium
GGATACCGCTTCGAGGATATCTTTCTCAGTCAAGTAAATCATCGTGCCGACCTCTTTCGAATTGATTCCACTGTGACGAAGCTCGCGGCGAGCCGAGTGAGAATTGCCTACAGGCAGTCACGTTCAGCAGCGGCTCTCTCGCGGCGATAACCGCCATAGCGGATAGGAGTTTCATCTCTCATTGTCGCCGGAATCTGAAGACAAGTTCCTCTTGCTTCACGCCTGGCACTGTCATGTAAAGTTTGTTGACGGTGGCCTATATTCTCCACGTTCTCGAGAGGTTTTTTGCGGCGCGCGGAAGCAATGGCCTGCTCGAAAAGGCGAAACTGTTTTGCCTGTCAGCGTTCATCGGTTGTTATCTTGGGATTATTTCGCACGGGCCCTCGCGGATACTATATTGGCGATGGTGAAGCCGATGAAGTTACAGAATATCCCGAAGACGAGTCCGTCAAATCCTTTTGGATCTCCCAGCCCGTATTTCCAGGCAACTGTTCCAATTACGCCCAGTGTGACACCGGTCGCGAAGGCGGTCTTCGACGTTCTGAAGCCCAGCAGAGCGGCAGCCAGAGGAACAAGTATTGTCGGAGCCCAGAAATTGTACGCAAAGATCAAAATGTCGAGGATGTTCGGAATACTAACGGCAAACACCACTGCCACAACACCAACGAGCACATTCGTGGTCCGAGCAAGAAACAGCTCTTTCTTCGGCGAGATAACGCCCGAAAATGCCTTGACAATGTCGTTGACACACGCGGTTGCGGCCCCATTCAGGAAAGAATCAGCCGACGACATGACAATGGAAATCACGCCAGCCACAACGACCCCTCTCAATCCAATCGGCATCGCACTTTTGATCACACTGGGCATCGCGAGGGTTGAGTCCATGTTGGAGTCAAAAGCGAGCGCGACCAGGCCAATGCAGCCCGTGATGGCAAAAAACGGGAAAGAGAATATCCCGCTCCATAACGTCCCGCGAGCCGTGGCTCTCAAATCCTTTCCCATGAGCAATCGTTGCACGTAAGGCGGGACAAGGGTTTCTCCCAGCATTAGCGTTAAGAACAACGAGATAAACGGGACAAGGGGCCTGGCCGTGTTGATAATAGAGAAATGACTTGCAGGGATTGCGTCTCTCAGGCTGGCGATGCCACCCAATTTGGCAATTCCCATGACCAGTGCCAGTGGAATGCCGACAGCGAGGATACAGAACTGAACCACATCGGTGACCACAACCGCCCTCATTCCTCCAACAGTCGAGTACAAGATTACAATGCCGCAACCGATGAGAATGCCCCATAGCTCCGGCATTTCGAGGAATATGTGGAATACGTCCCCCATAGCTCCGACCTGGGCGCCGACAATACCCGCGCAGAGAAGAATGGAAAAAATGCCTGTTATGATCTGCGCGGTACGACCATAGGCGCGCCCCATGATATCACCTACGGATATGGCTCCCTTGAAGCGGTTCACATTGGGAACAATGAACTTTGCGACAAGCAGCTCCTTAATGCTGAAACCCCATAGGGCAACGATGTTTCCTATGCCAAACACAAAAACTTTGGATGCATTCCCCACGGAAAAGCCGCCACCGATGAAGGAGGCGGAGAGTGTGGCAAATATGACGAAAGGACCGTACGTAGCGTGCGAGAGCGAAAAATCCTTCAGAGATTTGAGTTTTCTACCGCTCCACATGCCCAAGATAAGAACACCGACGAGGTAGATCAGTATGATTGCGTTGTCTAACACACTACAATCTCCTCTGTTTTCGAGTGTGAGTGCTCCGGGAAAGCTCGAGTTCACCTGCGGCGAAGTGCAGGAAAGCTCCGGTGATCGCCGGGGTGTTCTAACTGTACGAAAGACTAAGTCTTGGGCCGTCAGCGGTTTCGTGTCAAGCGCAGCGCCCGCTCGGCAAACTCATTATATTCCCATGAATGCTACAGTTACATGCTCGTTGCCGTCTATCAACTGCATTCGTGCTGCCGGCATCAGATAGGGAGCTCGTGGAAAAGGTCATGGAGTTGGCTGAGGTTATCCAGAAGAACCAGGGGCCTCGCGAAGCAGCGACGCGCCCAGAGCGCCCAGAAGAGCCACACCTCCGGCCAGCAACAGGGGCGTTAGAAGCGAGTCGGCGGCGTCCGCGATGGCTCCGGCAACCATCGGGCCGGCAGCCTGCCCAATACCGAAGAAAAGCGTGATGAACCCCAGGGCCGCCGGAGCCAGCCTTGGACCAAGCATATCGCCGCAGGTCGCAGCCATGATCGCCGGGATGCTCCAGGCCGACAGTCCGAATAAAATTGCCGAGAGCGTGAAACCGAGCGGTTCGGGCCGCAATGCGAAGAGACTGAAAGCTATCGCATGGATCAGGTACACAATAATTAAAGCCCTCTTACGGCCGATCACGTCTGAGATCGTACCCCAGATCAACCCGCACAGTAGGCTGAACCAGCCCATAGTCATGAACAGATTCCCGGCGGCTTCCTGCGTGTACCCACCTTCGACAATTAGACACTTGGTGAAAAAGGTCATGTAGATAATATAGGAGAAGCCGAAGGCAACGTACACCAGCCCCACGTGCCATACGACAGGCGAACGATACACTTTTCCCCACTGAAGTGCCTTCGCTCGCGGAATCGCGGCTGTATCACCAGCATCCGCACCAAGAGGCTTCAGCCCGATCTCAGAAGGCCGATTCCGTAGGAAAAGGAAGCTCCCGACTGCCAGCAACAGCGTCACGCCGCCAAAGATGAACCAGCATATACGCCAGCCGCTCTCGCCATGAGCAGACAGGATGCGAGGGACGAGGGGTCCGACAAAGATGAGCCCCAACGACGAGCCCGCCACAGCAATGCCCGAAGCCAGGCCACGCCGCCGGGGCGCGAACCACGCCACCAGCAGCCCCATCACCGGCACATTGCTCGCGCCGCTGCCAATGCCTGTCAGGGCGCGCCAAGCCGCCGCTGCGAGAAATCCGTTCGCCAGACCGGTAAGCAACATCCCCACACCGGATACCGCAAGCCCTGCCGCAATCACCGCCCGCGGCCCGTACCGCGCTGCCAGCGCTCCACCAATCACAGACAACGCCAGGTAGCCAACCAGATTCGCTGTCGCCAGCACACCTGCCTGCGTGTTGTCCATCTCCAAACCTTCTTGCATAGCCGGTAGCACAACAGTATAGCCAAAGCGTGCCAGCCCCAGCGATCCGAAGACCACCAGAGTTCCGACCGCGAGTATGACCCAGCCATAGTGGAAACGAGAGGGAGGAAAAGAAATAGCTGACTTCACTTCTGCGTTTTTCCTTGGATTATCTTGTTCCCTATCAGCCCGGACCCGCCCCGGGGAATTCGCAACGAATCCACAGGCCTTCGAACTAATTTTCCGGCGCGGTTTAGAACGTGCGCGTAAGTCATTATCGTCTTGAGACTTATCTCCAAACAGCCGGTGCAACGCGCGGGTGTTGTGGCCTGCTTCCAGCAGGTAGATGCGAAAAGGATGTTGAAGTCTGTGTCCGGTGACTCTTCCATCCGGTTTCTTATCTCCCGTGCCGAGCCGGAAGTCAAGCCCTTTTTGGCGGCTTTCCGCTTTGGAGCGGCACTGGGGCCGGATGCGATTGCCCGCCTGCAGGATAAGGTAGCGATCACAGCCTGCCCGTATTGGCCGGCTGAAGCTCGGACATTCAGTTCCCTGCCCGACCCCACAAAAATGGTGTGTCTTCCGATCCTCGATTAGCGTCCCTTGTGCCCGATACGAGGCGTCCAACACGATATTGTCCCTTACCGCCAACTCTCCCAGAGTGCAAATGGTGTGTCGTGCCACCCAAACGCAGCCACACCCGCGAAACGGCCACGCGAAACTTGACCACAAATGGTATGATATTCAGATGTCCTGTTGTGGCACTTTGCCAAACACAGGCTTTGCGGCTGCGAGCGTTCGGCCAAGTGCTTCTCACATCGCAATAACCGACAACCGTAAAGGACTTCGATGGAGGAACCCCTCGGTTTGATAGCCGGTAACGGAAGGTTTCCGCTGCTTGTGGCGGCGTGTTACAAGAAGAAGCACGGCGCGAGGATCGAAGCTGTCGGTTTTCGGGGGGAGACGTCGCCGGAGCTTGCCGACCTCGTTGACAACCTGTTGTGGGTTGGTGTGGGGCAGTTGGGAAAGGTCATCAGGTTTTTCAAGAAGGCCGGCGTGTCAAGGGCCGTTATGGCCGGGCAGATCCGCCC
>JABMQX010000633.1 GCA_013203085.1 bacterium
CCACACGACGCATCAGAATGCTGGTGACAGTCCCTGCCGGTCAGGGACAGAAGAAGCCGGCTGTCGTGTGCATTCACGGTCACGGCGGAAATCGCAGTATTGTCTATCAGGACGCGAGTCCTTACCGCGGCTTTGCGCGAGTTTTGGCCGAAAACGGGTATGTGACTATCTCGACCGATGTGGGCCAGCACAAGGTTTACGAAGATGGCCGGACCCTCATGGGGGAAAGGCTTTGGGACGTGATCAGATGCGTTGACTACCTCACCACACGCCGGGAAGTTGACGCGGGGCGAATCGGTTGCGCGGGGTTGTCGCTGGGTGGGGAGATGGCAATGTGGTTGGGAGCGATGGACACTCGCATCAAGGTCACAATAAGCTCAGGTTTTCTAACCACCGTGGAGAACATGCGGCACGGGCATTGCCCGTGTTGGAATTTCCCGGGACTCACCGAGAACTTCGATTTTGCGGATATCTACTCCCTGATTGCGCCCCGCTATCTCCAGTGCCAGAACGGCAAGCTCGAACGAGCGCCGGGAGGCTTTCCGGTTATGATCGCCCGAGAGGCTATGACCGAAATCAGCGAATCCTACAAGGTTTTTGGGAAGGTGGATCGTGCAACCCTTGTTGTTCATCCCGAAGGGCATGTTTTTGATGTGCCGTCGGCCGTGAAGCTCTTGAATCAAGTGTTGAAGAAACGCTGAGTCAAAGAAGCGAAGCGGCACGGAAGGACATCGCCGTGAACCAGTCTCCCCGAGCCCCCCATAAACTCTCGAGGGTACGACACATTCACACCTTTTTCCGCGCACAAATCCGTAGGAGCGACCACTTCCGAAGAGTACCGCTGGCATCCTTGCTCAGCCGAGTTCGCGCACCGTTGGCAGTCCCGGTCGCCCGAGCCAGGGAACACAATCAGGAAGAGCATGGGCGTTTTGCCCCTCAGTCTCCTTTTCCGGCAAGGGTGAGCAGAAACTTCTGCAGACCGGGCAGGTCATCGGTATTGATGAGGTCAACTCCGGCGGCCGCCGTTTCGCGCCAGACCGCGGGAGTATCCGGCGTCCCCCAGAACCGCGCGCGACAGCCTCTTTGGTGAATCTTCCCGACAATTCGTTTCAGCTTGCGCCGCTCGGCTTCGGGCATTTCACCCTTGCCGCGCCATCGGAAAACTCTCCCCCAGGAGTCGCTGATAAGCGGTATGAGGTGGCGGGGCGCATCGGAATCCAGATCACTGAGCCTACCGTCCATGGCGCAGTACCGTTGGGCTTCTTCCGCCATAACCTCCCTTGCTCTGTTGCCAGAGACAATGGCCGTGACGGCTTCTGTCTGAGTACCACCGGGGCCAAACTGCGTGAGAATATCGGCGTACTGCGTGAGAACCTCGCAAAGCGCTGCATAGGTGGACTCGGCATCCGATTTAATGTCTATGAGGAGCGTGAACTCCGGACCTCCGCGGTACACCCGACCGCCGTTCCTCTTGACCCGCTGACGCAAGGGCTCGAGGTAGAGCGCCTGAAGTGTCCGCCTCCGCTTGACCTTGTCGCGGTCGTGCGCGACCAGCAGTTTGCCATCAACGAGATGGATGTCGGCTTCGACACTGCAGAAACCGTGATCGAGCGCGTCGAGAAGGGGACGCCTGTGTTCATAGTCATTATGAGCGTGAGCGCGGACCAACGGAACCGCCGGGTTTTTGTGTTCCCCAGTAACGGACTCCTCGTTGTGCGTGACACATTTGGCAGGAAAAATCACCGCGCACGCCATCCCCAGCGCCGCGACAGTTGCCAACCCTTTCATCATCTCTCTTCCTTCTCCTCAAAGGCTGCTGCGCTCAATGCCCGAGCGCGCTGGTCGGAATCGTCTGAAGGGGAATGCCGGGGCCCTGGTAGTCCAGTCGCATGAGGGCACTGCTGGTGTTCTCGTAGAACTCGAGAACCAGCGAGTGGATGCCTTCGGCGAGTGAAATGTCTCCCCAGTCCGACGTCGAGGAATGGTCCGTCCAATTCTCGATGATCCTTTCCCCCGAGACCGTCAGGCGAACGCCATCATCCGAGTCGGTTCGGAAAGTGTACAAGCCCGCATTATCAACGATGACGAAGCCGGTCCATCGAACTGAAAAACCGTCTGCCGGTACCTCGGCAGCCGGAGGATCCTCTCCCCAATCGAACTCGACGACATCATCCACACGGGTCAGTACGAGCTCATTGAAGTTCATGCCGCTGAAGTATTCAGCTTTCAAGCCGGGGAGGAGAGTAGGGCCTCCAAGATTGACTCGATAGAACCGTCGCCGGAAAAGCGGTGCCTCATAATCAAAATAGAAAAGGTCCGGCCCCTGGGCCTTGAGGTCTGTTGCGACGACTGACAGCGCCGAGGGAGTGTCGCCGGCAAGGAGACTGTAACTCTGCCCCGGTGTACTGTTCCATGCGATAAAGACTGCACTCGGACCGACGACCAGGGTGTGAATGGTGAATGGGTTTAGCGTAATCGTGATTTGGGTGGTCCCCAGACTCACACCTCCGCCATCGAAGAGTTCGACCGTCAAGTCGTTAACACCCTCGGAGAGAACCCCGTGAAGAGCCCAACTGGTGGAGCTGACCCACTCCGGCTCAACAGGTTCCCCGTTCAGCGTCATAGTCTCTGCGTTATAAGGCGCCGTTCCGGTGAGAGGCAGGGTGGGATCGCTCGTGATCAGTGGCTCTCCGCCGTTCGTCGTGATCGCCACCGGCCGGTCGAGCTTTTGGACAATGAAGCTCCGGCGAGAAGCCAGATACGATTTGATGCCAGAGGGGCTTTGTACGCCCAGACCCTCCAGGGACAGAAGTAGAAACGTCCTATCCATGTAGCCGTCAGCAGCGCCGGGAGCCAGCGGCCCGTCGGCGATCTCCCACAGGACACGCTCATATTCCTCGCCGAACGCGGTGAAGAATTCGTTAAAACCGTACAGCGAAGTGGCAGTCAAAGACGTGCTGGGTCCATCCCCACTGCCCAGAACAAAATCAATGTCCCACGGGATCAGTACGAAACGCCCGTCGGATGGCCGCCGATACAGCAAATTGTTCTTGCCGCGATTGTATCCCCAGCTATCCCAATCGCCGACGACGTGGCGGACTGCTATTTCCTTCAACGCTTCTTCGACGTCCAAAACGGATTCCACGCCAGCCACGTACTGAGAATTGCTAGAGCTCATCTGCCGATCCATCTTCGATATAAGGTTGATGATCGGTTCAAGGTTGTCCTCACTGTCCCGATTGCGAGGGCGGTAGTTCCAACGGTACAACTCCTTTTCCTCGCCCCACCATTGTGTATTGCCTCTTTCCCAGTAGCGGAGATCGGCGTCGCGATTGCTGAAGCTGCCACTGTCAGTGAACTCAAACCAGTCGTCTATCTTGTAGAGGTAGCCATCGTCATCGTCGGGAAACCAGAAGGATAAGTAGTCTTGGTCAACCTTCTGCACGTCGCCATATAGCCCGTGATCCGTCTGGTTGCAGAGCACGCGGACAAACCGAATCTGGCTCCAGGGAATCCCGATTTTGCGCGCTATCCAGTAGGCAACACGTTCATTCTGGAGGGATGACATGCCACCTCGAGGGTTCTGAATGTCCAGGTTCATCTCTCGCCGGCCATGCAGCGGATTATCAGAAGGGAAACGAATCCGCAAACCTCGTTTGCTGTGTACGGGGTTCACAGCGCCGCGAATGAACGGACTGCCGCGTAACCGAATCAAGCAGTTGTAATACATCTCGGTGTCATCGTAGATAAACGAGCACGGAAGAAGGTGATTGCTCATTTTGGGCCTCGAATCCAACTCATTCCCTGTGGCCGACGGGATCAGAATACGGTACACGGGGAAATTCGATAGCCTGGGCGAACCGACCACCTGGTAGAGACATTGGCGATACTCCGGATTAGCCGGGTAACTGCTGCTGGCGCCTTTTCCATCGGTTGCGGCGATATAGAACGCCATTAGCGTACCGTTGGTCTGTCCGGGGATTTGTCCGGCATAAATGCCGAGGTCACCCGTTTCGTTCATGGCTGTGGGAGTGAAGGCCCCGCTCCCATCAACCCGATAGAAGAGTTGCACGCTGCTGACGCCGTCTATGTCGGCGATGCG
>JABMQX010000634.1 GCA_013203085.1 bacterium
GCCCGTGCGATCTGGCCCTCGATCTCGAATTCCTTGCGGAACATCGGTGCCGGAGAAGTCTCCGCCCCGACAGCGGTTCCCGCCTGGCCGCCGGCACCGTCAGCCAGGTCGCCGTCGAGTTTCCACCATCCCACGAGCCCTTTGCCGGCGACGCCGAGTTGTCCGCCAGGGAGCATCTCGATTTCCCGTGCCGAGAGTGCCCGGTCGTAGACGCGAACGTCGTCTATGCCGCCGGGGAAGAATTCGCTGCGGCCGCCCAGGGAGCCGATGTACGCTGGTCGGGTTCCTTGCGTGTCGAGCTTTCCGTCGGCGTCGGCGGTACCGATCTGCTTGCCGTCGGCATAGAATTGGATGACCGTTCCGTCGTAGGTCACGGTCACCAAGTGCCACCGGCCGTCCTTCAATTGGTCTCGCGACAATGGCGCGCCCCGTTCGACGTATTCGCCATTGATTCCGAGGCCGCACCACAGTCCGTAGAATCCGGAGTCCTTGGCAATGGCCAGCAGATGGCGTGCCTCGCCGTCCTCCTTGCGGTACACTTCTCGCCACCGGTCGCTGCACTCGGTCGGCTTGATCCAGGCACTGATCGTGATCTGGTCCCTGGGTTTTAGTCGGGCATTGTGAGGGATGCGAACGGTCTGACCGCGTCCGTTCAAGTCGATCGCTTGCCCCAGTCGGCCCGGCACGAAGCGGGGCCCGTCGGTGTCGCCCATCGCAATCCACTTTCCTTGCCAGTCGCTTTTCTGAAGCAATCCCATCTCGAACGTGGCCGGCTCGCTCCACGGCGACGGCCGGCCCCGCTTGTCCCAGACTCGGACCTTCCAGGAGCACTGTTCGCCGCTGCTGAGCGGCTTGACTTGGTAAGGTACATTAACCGATTGGTCCGAACTGACTTTTCCGCTATCCCACTTATCGCCCCTATTGGACGCAAGTGTTTTCTCGTCACTTGCCACGAGGACTCGGTAGGCCGACTGCATCTGCCCCCGCTCGTTGGATTGAAGTATCCAGCTAAACCTCGGTTTTGGCGTGTCAATGCCGACAGGATAAATAAGATATTCACAGCGAAGTTCTTCCGCCGTGACACGACTACCCTGTGCTCCTGCGGCGTAACTGGGCTGGCCACGCAGCCCTTTGTGCAAAGCCGGTACCGTAACGGCCAATAGGATTGCAATCCATAGCTTCATCTGCGTTTACCTCAATTCGCTTTGATGTGCTGAGCCGGCCGGCCAGCAAGACAGTCATACAGCATAGTACAACCAACAATTGAGAACTGCACTTCTGATCAGAGAAACCATAACACGCGACTCGCCTCCCAGGCAACGACTGACTTGAAGAGGGGAACGCAAGCGACTCCTTAGAAAGCACGCAACCTCTTCAACACGAGCGAGAAGCAGATCGGCGAAAGTGGCGATGCGGGATGTAGCATGTACGTAGTGCCGGAAACAGATTTCCCATGCTCATAACCTCCGACGCAGCAGCCAATTAGGAACACAAGCTTTGCGCAAAATCGTGAAAATGGGTTTTGCCGGTTAGAAAGCACCTCTTAGCGCCGAAGATTTCGGGCCCGTCCCCCATGAGATGTGATCCAATTTCATTGTTCTTGGTAACAGTTCACCGCATCGAAAGCCGAGGTTACCTGCCCTCGCCGATTCTCATTCTTTCTTCGGGAATGATGACCTGGGCAGGCGCTGTTTAGCGTGGTTTAGGAGGCAGAGCTCTGACCTCAAAAAAATCAAACGTTGCGTCGATTTCCGGTGCCGTTGAGCTCGGACCGTTCTTGGCAAAAAGGCCTATCCGCTTCACCGCTCCGCTGCCCCATATGAACTCATCTTGTGGGCGGCCGCTGTCATCCCATAAGGGACATGTCCTCGGAACGAACACTTTGCCATCGACGCTTGTGGCAAACGTATAGCGATCCCCTCTCTTGGTAATCCGAAGCCACACTTTTCGCGGTTTCTTGTTCACGCCCAAGGGATCGGTCAAAAGACGAACCCATGTTTTCTTTGGCTTCTCGTCCACTGGGAAGGGTACTCCTGCGAAGCTACCCCCTGTCTCCAACCCAATGGCAAACAGTCGCCGCTCATCACTCCCTCCGAAGATGAACTTCAGATAGTTATCGTCATCGTTGTAGCAAATCAAGCCTCCCTGATTCCAATCAGCGACAGGGGCGAAGGAAGTTATGCACGTCGTGATCTCAAAATCTCCGCCCACGCCTGGCGGACAATCTATGAGGAACAGATTCTTGTAATCCTTCCTGGATAGAACGAAAGCGCCCTCCTGAGTTGTGATCGTCAGGGTGCCAGGGTTTCTGGATAACGAATAATGGGAGGGATCGGGTCTTCGTATCTCCCAATCAAGGCCCAACTCACCGTCAAAACCGTCGAAGGCCAGGACTTGGCCCACCCCTCCTGTGACGTCTGCGTTCCCACGTCCAACCTCGACCGGGGTTTTCAAGCTTTCAGCCTCCACTTGTTTTGGTGCAGATCTGACCTCGAAGAAATCAAAAGAGGCGTCAAGTTCGGGCGCCTGGCTGCCCGGACCGTTCTTGGCGAAAAAGCCGACACGGCTTGCCGACCCATCGCCCCATGTGAATGCACCGTACGGGAAGAACAACTTGCCATCCGAGCTTATGGCAACTGCATAACGATTCCCGCGCTTCAACACCTTAAGCCAAACATCCTTCAGCCCCGGAGGCGCTTCGAAATACGCAGTCACGAAATCGCCCGCCGTTTCCCGCCCCAGGGTGAAGACAGCCGGTGAACCAGTGCTTATTTCGTAGTCCCATTTCAGATAGTTGTCATCGTCGTTATAGAAAATCAAGCCGGCCTGGTTCCATGAGGCTTCAGGCCTGAAAGATGACACCCGGGTTGTGATCTGAAAATCCGCCTTCGCCACAGCCGGGCAATCTACAAGAAACAGATTCTTATAATTCGCGCTGGATCGAGCGAATGCGCCTTCTTGCGTAGTGATCGTGAGCATCCCCTGGTTTTTCGATAGAGAATAGTGCGAAGGATCGGGGTGGAGTATCTTCCAGTCGAGACCGAGCTTGCCGTCAAAACTGTCGAATGCCAACACCTTGGGCTCTTGCTCTTGGGCCGCCTCCGCTTTACCCTCCGGTAAAACTTTCCAGGTCACCAGACCGATCACAACGAACAGAGCAAACACGTGTTTCATGGCAATCCCTCCCTTGTTTATCGTCATTAGCGACAGCAATGCACGAGGTACGTGTCTTGGATCACTCGTCTCAGGATGTTAACGTTTCCGGCGTAGAAGCACTCTCGACAAACTGAACGCAAGCCACGCCTCGCCAGATCACGCTCCCTGCAGCGCTTCGACGCGATCAACTTGTCCAATCCCAGCTTCCGGATGGTCCCCAACACCGCCTCCACATGACCGTGAGGAAGGGAGCGTTCCGTCGCGAAAGCCTCTCCCACGGGGACAAGAGTCTCTCCCCGAAGGACGCGACGCAGCAACTCCACCTTCTGCGGCGGCCAGTTGGTCAAATTGTCCAGCGTCGTCTTCTTGATTCTCTTCCCCTCCCGCCTCGCTTTACGCAGCAGGATGGTCGGACGAGAATTTCGGTTGGGGACTCTGTCTATGTACATGGTAACGATTATACAGATGCTACTTGCAGCTTACAACGAAATCAGGCGTATTTTCCGGGGAACTTCGGTTTAGCCGCAGTCTCATACCGACTTCCGCCGCGCAAGTCCGCGTCGACCCCGTAACCAGCCCCGACGCCCCTACCTTGGACGGGCTACTTGCCATTTTTAGAAGTCACTCGCTGAATAGGAGCGTTTTGGGTCGTTCCGAAGGAGTGCGCACGCACCGTCTCCTTCTTGACATTTGCGGGACTGTGCACATGTTTCAGGCTAAAATGTGCCCCTGACTTAGATTTTGGCTTGAAATGTCCGTGGTCGAAGCATAATCTTGCTCGATCGCGGGCGCCGAATACACCAAAAAGGAGAAAATGACAATGATGAAAAGTCAGCTAACTATCAGACACCGCCCCTTGCCCATAAATCGGTGGCTGAGCGTCTCGTTGGCCCTGTGCATCGGCCTGGCGAGTATGCTTTGCGCCGAGGCAAAGGACAACGAGGGTAAAAAAGGTTGGATTAGCCTCTTCAATGGCAAAAACCTCGATGGGTGGAAGGCCAAGTTCGCAGGACATGAACTGAATGACAACTATAAAAACACTTTCCGGGTGGAGAATGGAATCCTAAAGGTGTCCTACGATCAGTACGACAAGTTCGACGGAAAATTCGGGCACCTGTTTTACAAGAACAAATTCTCACATTACATCCTGCGAGTGGAATACCGCTTCGTGGGAGACCAGGTTCCTGAAGCTCCGGGATGGGCCTTGCGGAATAACGGGATCATGTTCCACTGCCAGTCGCCTGAAAGCATGACAAAGGGTCAGAGTTTTCCGGTTTCCGTCGAGGTTCAGCTCCTTGGCGGCAACGGCAAGGATAAGCGTCCAACCGGCAATGTGTGCACGCCAGGTACGCATATCGTGATGGACGGCAAGCTGGTCACCAGCCACTGCATTGAATCCCGTTCAAAAACGTATCATGGCGACCAGTGGGTGACGGTCGAAGTGGAGGTTCACGGCGATTCCACCATCAAGCACACCGTGAACGGTGAGACCGTGTTCGAGTATGAGAAGCCACAGCTTGACGAAAATGACCCTGACGCCAAGAAGCTAATTAAGGATGGGTCCAAGATGCTGCATGAAGGTTACATAGCCCTTCAGGCGGAGAGCCATCCCACCGAATTCCGAAAGGTGGAGATTCTTCCTTTGCAAAAATAACGTCGCGGTCAAGAAGAATCGGTCCCGTGCACTGATTTCGGATTTCGGATTCCGCAATCTGCAATCCGCAATCTGCAATCAGCAGTCCCGCGCTCCGTGTTTCAACCGACGTTCACAGCTTCGCTACAAATGGAGGAAAATCCTGATGAGATGCCTGAGGTTCTGTCTGATCGTGACACTGTCCGGCGCAGCGCTGTCGAGGGCGGCGGTCGGCGAGAACGAGGGGTTCGTCCCGTTGTTCAACGGCCGCGACCTTTCTGGTTGGGTTAATGTGAATTGTGCGCCGCAGACGTTTTCTGTTCGAGACGGCGTGATCTACTGTACGGGCATTCCAACGGGCCTGCTAAGGACCGAGCGGCAGTACGAGAACTTCGTTCTTGAACTGGAGTGGCGCCATTTGAAGCCACGCGGCAATGCCGGTTTGTTTGTGTGGAGTGCCCCGCTGACCGCTCCCGGCACACCGTTTGCGCGGGCGATCGAGGTGCAGATCCTCGACGGACGCAACACCGAGAACTATACAAGTCACGGCGACATCTTCGCTATTCACGGCTCGACCATGAAACCTGACCGGCCTCACCCGGGTGGGTGGCAGCGGTGTCTCCCCAGCGAGCGCCGATGCAAGCCGGCCGGCCAGTGGAACCATTACCGCGTCACCTGCAATGACGGCGCCATCAAGCTGGCCGTCAACGGGAAGGAGGTTTCTGGGGGAAGCGACTGCAGCTACCGCAAAGGTTATATCTGTCTTGAATCAGAGGGCTCGCCTGCCGAGTTCCGCAATATCCGTATCAAGGAGCTTCCCTCGACCAGTCCAACGCCTGATGAAATCGCACCTGTAGCCGAGGGCTTTCGACCTTTGTATAGCGGCGTCGACTTAGCTGGCTGGCAGGTGGACCCCGGGCAGGAAAAACACTGGCAGGCGAAGAACTGGATTCTCGAGTTCGACGGCAAGGGCAAGACGATCTGGACTGAGCAAGAGTTCGGCGACTTCGTGCTTGTCTGCGATTGGCGATGGACGGCCAAACCGGTCAAGCTCCAGCGGCCGGTGGTTCTCCCCGGCGGCGAGCCGGCCACGGATGAAGAGGGCAAGGTGAAAACGGTCGAAGTGCTCGACGCGGGCGACAGCGGTATCTACCTCCGCGGAAGCAGCAAGAGCCAGGTGAACATCTGGTGCTGGCCCATCGGCTCAGGCGAGGTTTACGGCTATCGGACCGACAAGAGCATGCCGCCGGAGGTGCGGAAGGCCGTCACTCCGCAGGTAAAGGCTGATGCTCCGCCGGGCAAGTGGAATCGTTTCACGATCACCATGAAGGGCAATCGGCTCACGGTGGAGCTGAACGACGAAACGGTGATCGACAACGCACTCCTGCCGGGAGTGCCGGATCGCGGTCGGATTGCACTGCAAAGCCACGGGGCGCCGATACAATTTGCGAACCTGCTAATCAAAAAACTGGATTGACTCTACGACCGTGCTCGATTGCGTGAGAGGTAGCTGCGCCGGGCCATCTGGAGTCGCGACACCCGCATTACAGAATGTCCCACAAATTGGGCGCAGATGGTGACGAAGCGGATCGAATGAAGTTGACGGAGACTCTCGAGGCGCGGGATTCTTGACGGTGGTGCAAGAGCGAGCCGGAAGCGGGTTCGCCGGGAACAAAAAGGTCCGGTTGGCTAAGCTTGCTGCCGTGCGAACGGTCGCAACTACATTGAACCAAAGTCGACGTGAAAAGTGGGGGAATAGAGTGCCATGAAATCGCTGCAAGATCGTATAGGACTATTATTGGTCCCTTTTCTGGTAGGGGCAACGCTTTCAACTGCGGGCGAGAACTGGCTGCAGTTCAAATATGATTGTCGGCATTCCGGCAATGTGCCCAATAGAAGTGTGGCCGTGCCGCTTGGATTGGTCGGCACCATCGCATTAACGGACGCAATCTTCACCGCGCCAGTGGTGGCGGGCGGAAGGATCTATGTCGTGGATGGGTCGGGTGCGGCGTTTTGCGTTGACGCTGACACGCTGCAGGTCAAATGGAAGCGGCAGACCCGGGGCGGCAAAGCGAATTGCAACAACGTGTCGTCGCCGGCCATCACCGGACGTTATCTTCATTTCGGCACGACTGCAGGGTTCTACTACGTGCTGGACGCGGCGAGCGGAAAGGTGGTCAGGGAGATCGCCTGCGGCGAGCCGATTTTCGGCGCCCCCGTCGTAGCTAATGGCCGGGTTTATTTCGCGACGCTTGGCTCGCAGGTGTACGCCCTCCACCCCGATGGGAAACTTTGCTGGGTCTGGGACTACGTAAAGGAAAGGCTGGGCTTCGCCAAGAATCGTTGGAGCGGCGAGGACTGGCACAGGCATAAGGGAGGACGGGTGACGTGGCGTGATCAATTCTGCTGTTCGAGAAACATGGCGGTGCGTGGGAAAACGATCGTGGTGCCTGCGGGTGGGGAGATTGTTTGGCTGGAGGACAGCGGGACCGAGGCTAAGCTTCGGGTGGTAAGCCAGGTGCCAAGTTACAGTGGCGGAGAGAGCCCGGCCACCCTCGGGCTGAGCATGGACGAGTCAGGCGCGGTTTACGTGCAATGGCACCGGCGAGACAACACGGGGCGGGTGGAGATACTCCGGTTCCAGGACGGGAAGGTGGAGGCGGACTATGTCCCTGGAACGTTGGCCAGGAACGACCTGCCCGGGCTGTTGAGTTTCTGCTCTGTGAGCGTGCGTGGTCAAGATGTATACCGCTGCCGCCCACAGGAGAACTTCGGTTTCTGCAGGCATTCTCCCGGACGGAAGGAGCCCCAGTACCTGGGGGGCTACCCGTCCATTTCGCCGCCGATCCTTCTTCGCGACACCGGTGTATACGGCGGCCTGGACGGAAGTCTCTACCTTGTGCCGCTGTCTGGCAGCGGTGAGGTGTGGTCATTCAAGACGGGCTTCGGAAAGGCCATTTCCGCTCCCGTTGCCGTTTGCGATGGGCGGATTTACTTCGGTTGTGAGGATGGGTACTTGTACATCCTGGGGCCGGGAGGCAAGGCACCGCTACCGTCGAAGGACCTTCGAGTATGGAAGGTCCGAAGCGCGCTCACAGGCAAGCTCGCCGACGCCAGATACGATTGGTTCACCAACTTCGGCAATGTGGGAAATACGAATGCGAACAATCAGGGAGTAAGACCCCCTTTCAAAATCAAGTGGATTCGCCGGTACGAGGGTACATTCAAGCATCTTCCGGTGTGCGGGGGGGGCCGGATGTACACTCACACCGCCGAAGGCCAGATATTCGCCATCGAGCAAGAGACAGGAAGGCTGCTGTGGCGGCGCTACTTTCCCGGAGTGCATGTATCCTACACCTCGCCGCTTTACCATAATGGACGCTTGCTGGTCCCTCAGGCAGGGCTGAAGACGTGCCGTGTTCGCTGCCTGGAAGCGGCGACGGGAAAGCTGCTATGGGAAGCTCCTTTCTCCGGATCTCCCAGTTGGAGCCGACAACAGCCGCCCATTCCCTATAAGAACCTCGCCATTTACATGTTCAGCACCGGCAAGTACGCCCCCAAGGGGACTGGAATTTACGTCATGCGCCAGGGCAAGTCCAAGCAGATGCCCGAGGAAACTGCAGGAACGGTAAGCTGGCTCTACAGCCACGACAACCCGTTTTATCCACAGCACCACAAACCTCTCGTGCGGGCGTGGGACACGGAGACGGGCGACGAGGTCTGGACAAAGGATTTTTCGGAGTATGGCTCCGGTGGTGATGATGCCGGGTTGTGTCTGATGGACGGCACGCTTTACTACTCCTGCTTTTTCGGCTACGCGGCGAGAAGAGGAAATCGTCCCGGGCCGAAAGGCCTGACAGCCGCTATTGAACCCGAAAGCGGCCGGATTCTCTGGTTGACGACCGGCTACTCCGTTACGGCGGGCGCTACCATTTCCGGCAAGGACGGCCGACTGTATCTGGGCGGGTACAACCCACCCAACGAAGAGACTGAACACCGCTACGTGTGGTGCCTGGACGCGAAAGACGGTTCTCTGATCTGGCAATCCGAGCCGCTCGTGAAGGCCATCAATGTTGTCACCGTGGGCGAGCGATTCATTTTTGCGTTTGCCTATGGAGGCAGCAGCTATCTGATAGATAAACATACGGGGAAAATCCTGAGCAGCTTCAACAAAGGGTATGCATGTACACGGTTCAGCCTGTCAGAGCCTTACATACTCGGGGCCAACATGGATATGATTGATCCATCGAACGGGCACAGGCTGGTTTCTTCGGGGCCGGCCGTTGACGTACGTGAGTGCGTTGGCGCCACCGTGTCAAACGGCCGAATTTTCTACACGGCGCAAGGTTCCGGCTTACAGGTCTCCCAGGTATATGGGGAAGAGGCCGCTTCGTTTGCCGCACCATGGGAGGCCGTGCCCCGCCCGGCCATCACTCCATGACAGATTGCCTTTGGCTTGGGTTCGCGAATCAATCCATGATTCACTCGCCGAATAGTGGAAAAAGTGCCCGATACGCAACTGTGTAGCCCTTGAATCCCATAATCATATCGCAGGGGGAGATCCGGAGGGGACTCCCCGACGCGACGGGGAAGACGATTGAGGGTTTAACCCGCGACGCGTATGGGGTCGCGCTCGCCTCTGTCCGGTCGGCCCCTGCATGGGCCGTGGGAGAAAAGAAAGGGAATCCTTTATTGGGATTCCCTGCCGATGTCAGTGCTTTTGGCGTGCTTTAGATCAAAACTTTATCAGGCCTCTCTTTCTGGCGTAGAACAGAAGGCCTGATAACCCTGAACCCATTAGCACCAGTGTGCTCGCCTCAGGAACCGGAGCATATGGTGATACTCCTGAGACTTCCACGACAAGGTCGCTGTAGTCTTGGTCGCCGAGTGCGTACAGGTCCTCCCATGCTATGACGTAGTTCCCTGCGCTCGGGCCACCAGTGATTTGCCACGTCACCATGTGGTCGTAGCCACCGTCGGGATTCTCCGATTGACTTCCTCTCTGCGCCCTTGCGCCTTTGCGTTAAATTCTTTCTCTCCTTTCCTTGCCATCGAAATACAGCCACACGAGGGAAAGGGTTTGACTTGTCATCTCGGAATCGCATAGTATCCGAAAGACGTTGTCAGACGCCGGGAGAATGAACGCTACGGCAAGTCGCCGGGAGGTCGTTGAAAACATCGGATAAGAAAGCGAGGTCTGCGAGCAGATGAAGGTTCCTCTTCTCGACCTGAAGTTGCAGTTCAGCACCATTGAAGGTGAAATCCGCGCGGCGATTGATGAGCTGCTGCAAAGCCAGAGGTTTATCCTCGGACCGGCTGTCTCCGATTTCGAGAAGGAGATCGCCGGGTATTGTGGAGCTGAACATGCGGTTGGGGTTTCTTCGGGCACGGACGCGATTCTGATTTCGCTGATGGCGTTAGGCATAGGGGCTGGTGATGAGGTCATTACGACGCCCTACACCTTTTTTTCGACAGCGGGCTGCATTTCGCGTGTGGGGGCACGGCCGGTTTTCGTTGACATTGATGCGAGAACGTTCAACATCAATCCAGAGCGAATCGAAACGGCGATCACCGAAAAGACAAGGGCGATTCTACCCGTTCACCTCTTCGGACAGTGCGCGGAAATGGAGGGGATTCTTGAGTTGGCGGCGAAACATGACATCAGGGTCATCGAGGACGCTGCTCAAGCCATCGGCGCCAAGTACAAGGGGCGCGGCGCCGGCACGATGGGAAACCTGGGATGCTTCTCTTTCTTTCCTTCCAAGAACCTCGGGGGGTTCGGCGATGGCGGAATGGTTGTGACGAATGACGCGGCACTCGCCGAGAAGATAGCCGTACTCCGCACCCACGGCAGCAAACCGAAGTATTTCCACAGCATGATAGGCGGGAACTTCCGGCTCGACGCGATTCAGGCTGCGATCCTGCGTGTGAAGCTCTCGCATCTCGATGCATGGACGGAGAAGCGCCGGCAAAACGCCAGCGTTTACGACCAACTCCTCAAGGAGCTTCCCGTGGTAACGCCGCACATCGAGGAGTACAACTTCTCCATATTCAACCAGTATGTCATCAGGGTCCAGCGGCGGGACGAGCTGATGTCCTTCCTGAAAGAGAAAGAGGTCGGCTGCGCGATATACTACCCCCTCCCCCTTGACCTTCAAAGATGCTACGAGCACCTGGGGTACCGAAAAGGAGATTTCCCCGAATCCGAGAGAGCCGCCGCCGAGTCCCTCTCGATACCTGTTTTCCCTGAACTTACCGAGGAGCAACTGCGATACGTTGTGGAGCAAATCGGTTTATTTCTCCAAAGAGAGCCTTCCCATTCCGCTGCGAAGTGACGGCGCCGAGTATAGACTCATCTTGCCAAAGAGTGTATAATGAGGCAAACGCCAACACGTAGCGAAAATCGCGGTTGTCAGCCGCGGCAAGGTGGAGCTGAGAAGCATGGCTTGTTTGGGAAATGTGTTGCGGTTTCGGCTCGCGATGGTAGTTTCCATCATCCCTTTCCTCGGCAATCAGGGCACAAAGCCTGCCTACGCTGAGGCGGCGCAGGCCTCCGAAGTTCGCTTGACGAACCCACGTGGAGTCTTTGTTGACAGCAACGGCAACATCCTCGTCGCCAACCGAGGCGGCAACAGCGTTGTTCTGTTCCACAATCTCCCCGCCCATAATTACGACAAAACTGATTGGCCTTTCTCATTGGTGCCGTTCGGCGTGATCGAGAGCTCAAAAGGGCCTACCCTCGAGTCTCCCTGCGATGTTGCTGTGGACTCGAAGGGGCGAATCGTGGTCGCGGATACCGGTAACGACATAGTGAAAATATTCCCCGCCCCCTACGACTCGCGATCGCGGCCAGAGGTCATTCGACGCTTTTCTTCTCCGGAAGGCGTCGCTATTGACGAACGAGACAATATCATCGTTTTCGACACCGGCAATGGCAAGGTGAGGATACTTTCTCCTGAGGGAAAGCTGCGCGCGACCATCCCTACAGGCTCACCGGCGGCGAAAAAGGGCCCGCGGCCGTTTCTCAAGGCCCCGATCGCGGGGTGTTGTTTGGGCAAGGGCTACCTTGCGGTTGCTGACCGCGCCGGGGGGCAGGCCGCGTATTCCCTCTGGCGATACGATCCTGTTTCGCCGAGTTCCGAGAGCTGTCAGTTCGTCGGATACGGTCCGCCCATAGAAGAGACTTTCAATGCCTATGTACGGGATGTCGCTTACGACAGAGAACGCGGGGTCCTGGCGTACATCGCCAGCAACTTCCCCCTGAGGAATACCGCTTTTCTCTACTTTCAGGCGGTTGCCCCGAACGATCCACGCACGTTAGTCCCGCGGCCGCAGGACAGCCTCCCCTGGTTGCGAGTGCCCTTAGTTGGCTGGCTCAAAGATCCGACGGGATTGGCGTTCAGCCCGGAGGGGAACCTTTACATCACAGACGCCGCGTCTCACTCCCTGCAGAAGATCAGTCGCGAAAGTTTCAGCATCCTAAACGCGCCCGTGCGCGTTGACGCTCAGCGTAGCCGCGCGACGCTGAAGTACTTTTCCAGCGAGAGGGCGCCGACATTGCTTCAATACGGCGAGTTGCCGGGCCATGTCCGGGGGAGTGGTTCTTCAGAATTGCTGAGGAGTTACGCAGACCCTGAAGAGGTCTTCGC
>JABMQX010000635.1 GCA_013203085.1 bacterium
CAGCGGGCGATGCTCCCGCCGCCAGTCGTCCACCGGAATGTCGGCGGCGAAGAAGAAATCGTACTCTGCGCCCAGGTCGTCGGTGGCAGGCGACTCGTTCGCCGGGGTGTCTGTTACGTCCTTAACGAAGGGCCACAGGCCACCGCCGTAGTTGAAGTCCTCCGCCTCTCTTATTTCCATGACAATCATCTTCTCGCCAGTTGGATCGGAGAAGGGGCCTTCCGCTCCAACGGCGTTGACAGCCAGAACCTTGTAGTTGTAGGTGCTGCCCGGGTCAATCCACTTGTCAACATAAGATGTGCCGCTGACAAAGCCTAACTCCTCCCATGCTTGACCGTTGACGCTCCTGAAGAGGCGATAGCCTATGATCCCCTCCTGCGCGTTGGCGCTCCAGCTCAGTTCCGCCGTAAGAAGCATCTCCGCGTCCAAGTTCTGCGGGGCAACCGGATTCTCATAGATTATATCATCTCCGTAGATGTCCACGGTCGTTCCGGGGAAGGAAACTGCGCCGCCGAAGTTGAGGGCGCCGCTGGTATCTCCCGGAACTCCCAGGGAATATGCAACGTCGGTAATGCCCTCGCCGGTCAGAGTCCATGCGATGGTGTCTCCTACGACAATTCCGCCGTGGGTCATGCTTCCGGGGACCGCCGACAGGCCCGTGGGAATGTTCTCCAAGACGGTGACGGTGTCCGGCGGATTATCGGGATTGGTCCTGACCGATAACGATACATCCGTGGTGCCTCCGGGCTCATAGCTTGCTGGCAGAGTCCTGAAGGCGTATGCGTCGGTTATAACATGCGCCTCCTGGTCTTTGAATCTGAGGTCACCAAACACTGCGGTTCCCGTACTGGCTATGGTATGACTCGTCAGGCAGATGCCCACATAAAAGGGGCCCTGCATGGCGATGGTGTGGTATGCGGGATAGTCCCAGGGTCCCGGGAGCCATTGACTTCCATCGAAGGAATAGTATCCCAGGAAGAGGTCTCCTTGCCGTTCAAGTCTCAGCCAGACGGGGCCCACGAAGATGTTGGTGCCGTTCACGTAGGGCTGCTGAGAAGCAGCGCCTCCCTGTCGGGCCGCGCCAGCACCTTTCGTCGTCCGGTACTGCATGGCGATCCCATTATCCCGCGAACATATGAGGTACATGTCCTTAGAGTTAGCATCGAGGTCCTGCCTGAACATGATGCCGGCTTTGGTCCAGCCATCGGGCCAGGATTCACCCGCAGGCGGTCCGTCCACACGCACGGACACGCTGAAATCTCCGACGCCGGCAGGGATTTCGAGGAAGAGGAATCGGAACTGGTCATTTGTACCCCAGATATCGTTTCCATTGGCGGTCACAGTGTAAGTATCGGTGGCGAGGCCATAGCTGGAACTTCCCGCAATCGCTGGGGTACCGGGATAGATGTCCTGGGCTTTGAGGTGCCAGGGGTCATCCGCCATATCCCCCTCCTCAGCAGGAGCGAAAAACATGGGGTTGTTCACGTAGACGCTCACCGTATCGGTACTATCGCCGCCCTCTCCGTCGTCCACGTTCAGGCTGAAGACGACCTCGTCGGTGTTATCCCATATCGCCGGCGCGGTGAAGGAAGGTGTGGCTGTGTTCGCCCCGGTGAGGATTGCCTCTGTCCCGTCGGTCTGGGTCCAGGCATAGGTGATGTTTCCAGAGGTGGTGATGGAGCCGGTTCCATCGAGGTTCACAACTGTACCCTCGTAAACCGTCTGCCCAACGCCGGCAACCGCCGTGGTGACCAGATTCCTTACGGTGATGCTGACCTCATCGGTATCGGTATCCGTGCCGTCTCCGGCTGTGAACTCGAACGTCAAAACCGTATCAGCGTCCACGCCGGGCGCCGTGAAGCTCGCTTTGGCCTGGTCGGCGTCGGTGATGTTCACGGTCGGTCCCCCGGTCTGGACCCATGCGAATCCGGAGAGCGGCCCCCTCTCCGAGAAGGAGTGGCTCCCATCGAGAGCAACCTGAGAGCGCTCATCGAAGGTGTCATCAACACCGTAAACGACGAGCTGCCCCCGCGACGTGTCCCCGTAAACTTCAAGCTCGGCTACGGAAGTAGCGGTCTGTACTAGAGTGCCCCCCGGAGTGCCATAAATCCGTATTCCTGTCCCTCTGAGTGGCCAAAGCGAAATATCGTATCTTGTGAAGTTCACCCGGCCGGCTGCGCTGTTCGTGAAATCGTACGGGGGCGAGATGGTCACCCCGGGCGCCTCTGTCCAGATCGTCCCGTCCTGCGTGTATTCAACCGTCAGGCTCGTGAACCACCCGCCGTTCGAGGAGAATCCGCCCGTGTAATAAACGATGTGGTCGAACAGCACCGGCTCCTCCCACAGATAGCCCCAGTAATCTTCGGTTTTGAACTGGCCGTCAGAGCTATCGTTATTGTCGTCGTGCGCGCCGTTGTTCATCCCCGGGACCGCCGCACCCAAAATCGTCACATAGTCCGTTGGAGGGGTTGTTCCTGCTGGGAGAGCCGCATTTCGCATCGGCACCAAAGTTATCTCGTCGGAGAGCACGCCTTCGCCGTAGCTGTTCTTGGCTGTGAGGGCCAGAGTAGTGGGCTCTCCCTCGGTCAGGTTTGCCAGGTCGTAGTATGTGTTCGCTGTCCAGAACCAGAAGTAGAGGCCTTCCCCAAGCTTGAAGCCCACACCGTATTCCACCGCATCGAGAAGGGGGTCCCACTCCAGCAGGAATCCAAGGTGCCTGAGAGTGGCACGGACATTGCCGGGAGCGAGGCGAGGCTCGTTCGGGGCGGTAATATAGACGAGGCACTCTTCGGTAACTGTGCCTAGCTCGGGAGAGACCACCGTCAGGCGGAAAGTCAGGATGTAACCTATTTCCCGGGTCGGGGCGTCGAAGGTCGTCGTCGCGCTGTTCGGGTCGGCGATGGTGACCGTCGGCTCGTCGCCCACGATCACCTGTTCCCACGCAAAGCTGGTGGCGTCATCAGGACCCGAGCCGATCAGGGTTACGGTCTGTCCGGCCTCGGCTGGGTTCGGGGTGGCGACGGCACCGGCTCCCCCCGTCCATTCAAACAGCTCCACGATCTCACTCGCGCTCAAGGTCCGATTATAAATGCGGACGTCATCTATGAGGCCGTCCCAGCTCGCGCTGGCCCCCTCGTCTTTGCCGCCCTTACCAATAAGCAAGGTCGTATTGTCGCATGTGGTGCCGCCCAGGTTCGCATTGTTCCGACCTGTCGGCGTGTCTTCCACGCCGTTAATGTAGAAATACATTACCCCCCCGCTCTCCCAGGTCATACAAACATGCTGCCACTCGGTGGTCTGGCTGTTGTTGGAGCTCTCTATTTGCTGTCCATCGGCGCCTTGATTGTCGGTCGATGCCACCCCCATCTTGAGCAGGTTCGTGCCACCGAAACCTGCGCCAGCTGAGTCATACCGCATCGTTATTGGTCTGTCTCCGCCGGCGGGTTGCATCCCAATGATGAAACCTTTATCCGTGGCGGTCACGTCAGACTTGATCCACATGGCCACCGACACAGCGCTTAAACCATTGAGGTAATCTCCGCCATCGTCGTCCTCGACGAAATCGCCGTCACCAGCAAACTCCAGTGCACCTTTTACCTTGCCTTCCACCCACTGCGGGTCATTGACGAGTATGCCATCGTGGCCGTTGCCGGATCTGTCTACAGCGGTTGTGCCCTCGCCCTCATCAAACGTCCAGTGTACCAGGAGGCCTTCCTTGACATCCGCATTTGCGACACCGACAGCGAATCCCAAACTGAGAAACACAACCGAAACGAAGTAGTTCATTATTGCTTTTTTCATTTTTGTACCCCCATGACGATGGTTAGTTGAGTTACCTATATGAAGACACTTATCCCGATGCTGTTGGCATTCGGGTATTCTCGCGTGAGTGCGTTTCGCCGGCTGAGAACGGTTCTTCCATGCCGCCGATGGAGACAGACACAATTCAGTGTTGCCAGTAGGAATCCGTAGCGACGGGCGTTGGCTGGGAGAGAACATCGCCCTGTGGCGACGGTTTCAGGACAGAAAGAGATGAAGACAAAGACCTTTTCGGGCCTCTCGCCGCAGACACCCACGACGCCCACGATGTCGCACACACCATCATCGCTTCAAAGACCTACTTCCCACGAGAAGCATCCACGTTTAGAAAGAGCAGATTCTCGCCTTCAGATATAGAATTTGAGATATTATACGTGACTATCGCTACCGCGCCGCACATTGTCTTGTCAACCGTTTTTTTCGAGGATGGTAATCCCTTGGTCTCGGGCGGATATCGAGTTTCCGCAGGGGGCAAGGAAGAGATGGGTGCCGCTTCCTGGGAGGGTTTCACGAGCTCAGTACATCCACGGCAGTTCAGTTTCGCCATCTGCGCAACGCCGCCCTGCCTTGGCGGGGCGGCGTTACATGGGTCCCAACACTGAGCTCCCCTGGGAATCGCGACCAAGATGCCCCCGGTCCCACAGGCGAGCAGGGGATCATTCTCATCTTCCTCTCCGCGTTCTCCGCGCTCTCTGCGGTGAGTTCATCTCCGCCC
>JABMQX010000636.1 GCA_013203085.1 bacterium
CCCATGCCGACAACGCGTCCCCCGGCGCCTCGACTTCTTCCGTTCTCGCCTTCTGCGAACAGATAAGGAAGGACGCGCAGGGGGAAATAGACACAATTCTCGGACGAGCGCGCCACTCCGCCGAAAGAAAAGGCGAGTACGCCCTTAAGGAGGCGGAGAGGATCAGCCGTGAAGGCAAGGCCGCCGCAGAAGCCCAGGGCAAAAGGATTCAGACGAGAGCCACATCGGGCGTCTCCCTCGAGATGAAGAAGATGATTCTCAGAGCGCGCGGTGAAATCATTGAGGACGTCTTAGCAAGCGTCCGAGACAGGCTCGAAAAGACGAGGGACACAAAGGAATACTCTGATTTCCTCAAGGAGCTGACCGTCCAGGCGATTGTCGGACTGGACGAAGAAGACTGCATCATAGCGCCGGGCAAGCGAGACAAGGACTTTTTCACTCCAGAGCTCATTCAGCAAATAGCCGAGACGCTTCAACGTGGAACCGGCAGGGAGGTCCGCATGAGCATTTCCCACGATCTCTCGCCGGAAGGAGCCGGGGTTGCCGTCTATTCCGCAAGCCAGAGGGCGGTTTTTGACAACACCCTCGACGCCCGCATGGAACGCCTTGCTGAGGAGCTGAGAGCCATCATCGCCAGGGAGGTCTTCGTATCAGATGACTCGCGAAAGACCGAACAGAACAAGATTGAAAAACAGGCCCAAGCCTGATCCACGGCAGGAGGCTTGCGCTGCTCCCGCCGCGCAGCGGCACAGATCGCCTCACCGCAATGGATCAGCTCTTCGCATTGAAGATCAAAGGATATCGTTGCCTTGAAGAAGGAAATAATAGGAAGAATCAAACGCGTCAGCGGCCCGGTTGTCGAGATTGCCGGAGTCAGAGGCGCGCATATGGCTGAGCTGGTCGAGGTTGGCCCTGACAGGCTCATTGGGGAAATCATCAGGCTCCAGGGAGACAGAGCCACCACCCAGGTTTACGAGGACACGACGGGCCTCCGACCCGGGCAGGACGTATGGGGTTCCGGAATGCCTCTCTCCGTCGAGCTGGGGCCGGGACTCATCGGAACCATCTTCGATGGGGTCCAGCGCAGACTCGAGGTCATACGCGACAACTCCAACCAGTATATTCAGAAGGGAGTGCACGTTGCCCCTCTGGACCGAGAAAAGAAGTGGCGCTTTTCGCCGACAGCTCCCCCGGGCCAAGAGGTTCAGCCCGGCGCCATCATCGGGACAGTGCAGGAAACAGAGGTCGTGCTCCATAGAATCATGCTCCCGCCCGGTGTCGGCGGCAAGCTCGAATGGGTCGCAGCCGAGGGCGAATATACAATTGATCAGGTGATCGCCAAAGTCTCCGCCTCCGGAAAAGAGACCGAGATTAGATTGAGCCATCGCTGGCCCGTGCGTAAGCAGAGACCTTACACCGAGAAGATGGGGCTGTCGATTCCGTTATTGACGGGCCTGCGTGTCATTGACGTGCTATTTCCCCTTGCCAAGGGGGGCACGGTCGCTGTGCCCGGGGCCTTCGGCACGGGTAAAACGCTGATTCAGCACTCCCTGGCGAAATGGTGCGACGCGGACATCGTGATTTTCATAGGCTGCGGTGAGAGGGGAAACGAGATAACAGATATGCTCATCGAGTTTCCCGCTCTAACCGACCCTCGGTCGGGAAAGTCTATGATGGATCGTTCGATCATCATTGCCAACACATCGAACATGCCCGTCGCCGCACGTGAGGCGAGCATTTACACAGGGATCACCCTCGCCGAATACTATCGCGACATGGGCTATCACGTCGCAGTGCTGGCCGACTCGACCTCCCGCTGGGCACAAGCCCTGCGAGAGCTCTCCGGGCGCCTCGAGGAAATGCCAGCAGACGAGGGCTTTCCTGCGTACCTCCCTTCGAGGCTCGCCGAGTTCTACGAGCGAGCAGGGATGGTCCGCGCTTGCAGCGGCGAGGAGGGTTCTATCACAACAATTGGGTCAGTCTCACCTCCCGGGGGAGATTTCTCCGAGCCGGTTACCCAACACACGAAGCGCTTCGTTCGGTGCTTCTGGGCTCTCGACAGGCAACTGGCAAACGCCCGGCACTATCCCGCCATCGGTTGGCTCGAGAGCTACAGCGAGTACACACAGGAGATTGCCGCATGGTGGCATGAGAACGTCGCGGACGACTGGTTATCCCTCCGCGCGGAGGTTTTGGCTTTACTTCAGAGGGAGGCGAGGCTTCAGCATGTGGTCAAGCTGGTTGGGCCGGATGTCTTGCCGGACAGTCAGAAGATCGTACTGGAGACATGCTCGCTTCTCAAGAACGCCTTTCTCCAGCAGAGCGCGTTCGACCCTCTGGACATGTTCTCTATTCCTGAAAAGGAAATAAGAATGCTGCGGATCATCCTTACTTTCTACCGGAAGGGCCTGGAGAATATCAAGAAAGGAGCTACGCTCGTTCGCCTCAGGCGGATAAAGGTTTACTCGGAGATTCTCCGCATGAAATCGCTTATCCCTAACGAGCGGCTTGACCTGCTCGATGACCTTCAACGAAAACTCGATCGTGCCCTCGATCAGATGGGAGCCGTATATGAGCACGCCGCAGAAACAGGTCGCCCTTGAGGGTCGTGAATACATAGGCTTATCGGAGATCACGGGCCCCCTGATATTCATCGAGAGGGTCCGGGGTTCAGGCTACAATGAAGTTGTCGAGATCGTCGAGCCTAATGGCGAAATCCGTCACGGCCTCGTTCTCGAAACATCCGACACCGCTACGGTTGTGCAGGTTTTCGAGGGAACAGCAGGTCTCTCCCTCGCGGATACGCGAGTTCGGTTCAAGGGCAAGCCCCTCGAAATCGGCGTAACGAAGGAGCTTCTTGGCCGGGTCCTCGACGGCTCAGGTCGTCCTCGCGACGGACTGCCCTCGGCGATTGCTGAGCATAAGCGGGACGTCAACGGACTTCCGATCAACCCTACTGCCAGGGACTACCCCCGAAAGTTCATCCAAACAGGGCTTTCTGCAATTGACGGCATGAATACTCTCATTCGGGGCCAGAAGTTGCCCATCTTCTCAGGAAGCGGCCTTCCGCATAACAATATCGCAGCGCAGATTGCTCGTCAGGCGAAGATCTTAGGCGAGGATGTGGCCTTCGCGGTAGTCTTCGCCGCCATGGGGATAAAGTACGATGTCGCACGCTCCTTCATGCAGAGCTTCGAGGAGTCCGGGGTCCTTGAGAACGTAGTCCTGTTCCTCAACCTTGCAGACGACCCCTCCATCGAGAGACTCATAACACCAAGAACCGCGCTGACGGTCGCGGAGTTCCTTGCCTTCGATGAGAACATGCACGTCCTCGTGATCCTGACGGATATGACGAACTACTGCGAGGCTCTGAGAGAGATTTCCACCGCCCGAAGCGAGATACCCAGCAGGAAGGGCTACCCCGGTTACCTGTATAGCGACCTCGCTGCCATTTACGAGAGAGCGGGGATGATTCGG
>JABMQX010000064.1 GCA_013203085.1 bacterium
GGGATCACAATCAAATCTCATCCCGTGCGGCTTATCTACAGGAGAAGTAAAGGCGAAGAATACGTCCTTAACCTGATAGACACGCCGGGGCATGTGGATTTCTCCTACGAGGTTTCGCGAAGTCTCGCGGCGTGCGAGGGAGCGATTTTGGTAATTGATGCAACGCAGGGGGTTCAGGCGCAGACTATTGCGAACCTTCGCCTTGCCCGCGAAAGGAATCTCAAGCTAATTCCGGTCATCAACAAGATTGACCTGCCGAGCGCGAACATTCCCGAGGTGACCCAGCAGGTCGAGGAGATTGCTCAACTGCCGAAGGAGGATATCATCCTCGTCAGCGCGAAATACGGCACCGGCGTCGAGAAGGTCTTGGAGGCTATCGTGAAACTTGTGCCGCCTCCGCCCCGGGATGACAGCGGTGAGCTGAAGGCGCTCATATTCGATTCGGTCTTCAACAGCTTTCGCGGCGTGGTCATCTATACCAGAGTCTTCAGCGGAGAGATGCGGCCGCGAATAGGCATCACCATGATGAGCACCGGCAAGAGCTTCGAGGTGGCGGAACTCGGGCTCTTGTGCCCTCAGATGCGGCCCGCGAAGTCTCTTGGCGAGGGAGAGGTCGGCTATGTGATAGCGAACATAAAGGACGCCGATGACGTTCGCATCGGAGATACGATAACCTCGCGGTCGAAACCGGCGAGGGCTCGGCTGAAGGGATACAAGGAGATGCCGCCGATGGTCTTCAGCGGTCTTTACCCCTTGGACGTCTCCGATTACGACTCCCTGAGAGAAGCCCTCCGAAGGTTGCGGCTGAACGACGCCTCCTTCGTATATGAGCCGGAATCGTCCGTCGCTCTCGGATTCGGATTTCGCTGCGGCTTTCTCGGCCTGCTGCACTTAGAGGTGATTTTTCAGAGGATCGAGAGGGAGTTTGACATCTCCACGATCTCAACAAAGCCGAGCGTCAGTTACGCCGTCCGGATGCGGGATGGTGAGGTGCGGATGATTGACAACCCGACACACTTCCCCAATCCGGGTGAGATCGAAGCGGTGGAGGAACCTTACGTTCTGACCTACGTCATTGTTCCGAACGAATCCATCGGGGCGATCATGCAGTTGTCCCTGGAAAAGAGGGGTGAGTGTATCGGGACGGATTCCATTGACCCCAGGCGTGTCATGCTGAAATTCGAGCTGCCCCTCAACGAGATTATCGTGGACTTTTACGACAAACTCAAATCCCTGACAAAGGGTTACGGCTCACTCGATTACGAGTTCATCGGGCACAGAAAAGCGGAGATGGTCAAGCTGGATATTCTCATCAATCACGTGCCGGTTGATGCCTTCTCAAGCATCGTTCATGCCTCAAAAGCGGAAAGCAAGGGGCGCGCAATAGTCAAGCAACTGAAAGAGTCCATCCCCAAGCAGCTTTTTTCTGTCCCCATTCAAGCCGCTGTCGGCAGCCGCATCATCGCCCGCGAGACCATCAAAGCGATGAAGAAAGACGTTACCGCTAAGTGCTACGGGGGCGACATCACTCGCAAGCGCAAGCTCTGGGAGAAGCAGAAAGAGGGGAAAAAGAAACTGAAGGAAGTCGGCCGCGTTCGCATCCCCCAGAGAGTTTTCATAGAGGTTCTCAAAGCCGGCGCATGAAGTGCGCTCTCCGAGTGATGATCGGGGACTCGAGGAAGCTGTCGCCGGAGACGCTTGTACGGGGACAACGTCCTCACCGCCAGGGGGACCGACAGAGCGGGCAATGAGATAACCTACCCGAGGACAGGATTGCGAAGTTTGGCGTGAAGGGAGTGCTAAGGTACACATGCGTGGGCAGTGATAGGCTGTGGTGGGCTTTCGAACCCGTCGTCGAGGTCGGAACAGGGTCCTATACAAAGCCTGCTGGGATCGAAGATAGAATAGTAAACACGGGTTACTGTCGAGGGGCCGCCTATTGTGGGTGCTGTGATTAAGGGCGGGCCTCCTGGAGCAGCTGACATGTATTTCAGGCGATACGCGCCGGAGAGCAAGCGTTTACCGAGCCGACCGGGGCGAGCTCACAAACTCTGGTATCGACCAGCAGGAATGCGCTTACGATCTCTCTGGGGGCTTGGGTGTCGCGTTTCTAACCGAGGAGGCCTGAGTTGAATGTGAACCCGACCATACCGCATCTGGCCCTGTTGACTGTGTCAACACTATGCCTGTGTTCAGGCTGTGACAAGAAGGAGGAAGCATGGGTTTGCCTGAACAAGCTCAGCATAGGGTACGTTCCCAATCGCACCGCGAATCAGTACGACGTGTGTCTGGTCGGAGATGGCGTCGTTGCTGTTCCGCATATATATCCGTTGGCGGCAGGGCCTGAGGGGACGGGGGGGCGCGAAGCGAACTTCGTTATGGGACGAGTAGCCATTATCCGAGAGTCGCAGGGGCTCCAGGTTGTCGCTATAACCCAGGTGCAGGAGGTCAGCCCAGAGGGCCCAGAGGACCTTCTGAGTTGCGCATGCTGTCTCGATGCAAACGATGATGTGGCTATTATCCTCGGTCTCCAGAAGTTTCGGTTAGTTGAGCTGGATCTCCGTGGAGGCGCAAGCCCTCATGTGTTAGAAACGACAGAGGTGCCGATACGACAAGGTGTCGTGCTGATGTCGCTTTTGATTGGGAGCGGCAAATCGCTAATGGCGTTTGTTTCCATGAGCTTGAAGATCGACGGAGAGCGAGAAGGTCGGATACAGGGCATTCTCGTTGGTGACAGGCCGACGCCCCTGGAGATTCCCTCCATAGGCGGCTTTTTTGATGCTGTTACGTACCAAGATGGGGTCCTCCTAGCTGCGATCGCTGCTTTCTCAGAGGGAGGGGGTCTGGTCGTGCGTTTCTTCAAGGTCGCCTCGTCGAACGAAAGGTGGTCGGTGCAAGCCTCCAATCTCCCCGACTTGGTAGTTCCCGGGAGGGTCCGTGGATTGCGATTGATCTGTAACCGAAAGGAGCCACTGGTGCTCGTTGCGGGTGATTTCGTGATTTATGAATGCTATTTGAGCGATGGAGAATGGGAACTGTCTGCGATCGCGAGAGAGGACACGGTGTTCTCGGCCTTTGCAGCCGCAAGACTTGGGAACAGACCGTGCGTGGTATATTCGACTTACTACCGAAAGGTGAAAGCGTTGGTGAGGGCGGCGGCTTCGCGAGACTGGACGGACTATGATCTCAGTTCTGCATTTGGTCGTCCGGTTTACGACATCCGTCTGCTGGCTTATCGAAACGACAGGCTCTGTATGGTGTCATCCGAGGGCGACACACCCCCGGATCGCCATCAGCTCATTTTTAGAGAATGGCAATACAAGACCAGAGGCGCTACGCAAGAATAGCGCCATGCCACCTGGGGGCGCAACGACCTTCGCCAAGGCACTGCTCCCGAAGCCACCATGTTCCGCCAGGCCACCGGATGCACAACACGCTGTTTTGAGCCAGACTTCTCTCCGGCCGGACACATAACTGGCCACACGGCAGGGGAATTGGGAGCATCATCTACTGCAAGGAGGGACCGGATTATTACTACTTCCACTACAACCACAAGGGGGACATGGTTTCCGTCACGGACGGCAATAAGAACGAAGTTGCGTACTACGAATACGATGCCTGGGGCAACACCATGACCGAGGCGGGAAACTGGAGCAGTCCGTACCGCTTCTCGACCAAGCAGTGGGACGGGGAGTCCAGCCTGTACTACTTTGGCGCCAGATACTACTCGCCAGAAATCGGCCGCTGAACTCAAAGAGACCCGCCCCCGCGAAACGCGGGGCCCACGGCGTAAAGGGGAATTTCGCTCCGCTTTCCCTTTCGTTCGCGTCGGAACGCCCCTTCGGGCCGCGCTCTACACATCGCTGCAGCCCCGCCTTGCGTGGCAAGGAAATCGTTGAAACGGGATTTCCGTTCATGGTAGATTCCATTCCGTTTTCTGCAATGTGCATATCCCGCCTTGGGTCATTTCCGGGAGGATATAAAGATGCTCGATAACTTTTTTAAGCTGAAGGAGCACGGTACGAACGTTCGGACGGAGGTTCTCGCCGGCACGACGACCTTCATGACCATGGCCTACATCATCTTTTTCCAGCCGGCACTTTTTTCCGTCACGATGGGCATGGACCACGGCGCGGTGATGATGGCGACGTGCATCTCGGCGGCAGTTGCCACGCTGATGATGGGGTTGTGGGCGAACTATCCCATCGCCCTCGCTCCGGGAATGGGTGAGAACTTCTTCTTCGTGAGCGTGGTTACGACGACTGCAATCGCCTTTGGGGGAATAAGAGTTACGTGGCAGATGGCTCTGGCAGCGGTTTTCATTTCCGGCATGCTTTTCACCCTGCTTACGTTCTTGCGGGTGAGGGAGATGATTATCAACGCGATTCCGCCCTCCATCAAGCACGCGATTGCAGCAGGGATCGGAGCGTTTATCGCTTTTATAGGGCTGAAGTACTGCGGTATCGTCGAGCAGAACCCCGATGCTTTGGTGAGGCTTGGAAACATGAGGTCGCCAATTACTCTTCTGTCCATCATCGGGTTGCTGATCATCTGCCTGCTTATGGTGCGGCGGATCAGGGGAGGGATCGTCATAGGGATGATTCTCACAGCGGTCATCGGGGCCCTTGTGGGCTTGAAGTTCAAAGGCCTCGACGGTAGTCTTCATGCGGTAGTGGCATATGAAGGCGTTATGTCCCTCAAACCGCCGGACGTGTCCCCGACTTTTCTCAAGCTTGATTGGGCGGCGATGATTCGATGGGAGATGATTTCCGTCATTATCCTTTTTCTGTTCATGGATATGCTGGACACCGTGGGCACCCTCGTGGGGGTGAGCGAAAGGGCAGGGCTGATGAAAGAGGGCAAACTGCCCAGAGCGAACCGGGCGTTCTTATCGGATGCTGTTGGGACTTCCGTAGGGGCTCTTCTCGGAACGTCCACTGTTACTTCTTACATCGAAAGCGTCGCTGGCGTCAGCGAGGGTGGCCGGACAGGACTGTCGAGCGTTGCGACGGCGTTCCTTTTCCTTGCGGCGATGTTCTTTTATCCGCTGGTGAAGACTATTGGAGGGGGTTGCCAGATTGCGCCCACGGTCACGCTCTATCCGGTGATCGGGCCTGCTCTTATCGTGGTCGGGGCGATGATGATGCGCTCAGTGGCAAAGATCAAGTGGGACGATTTCTCGGAGGCTGTCCCCTCCTTCCTCATCTTTCTCGGAATTCCCTTGACCTACAGCATTGCCGACGGTTTTGCCTTTGGCTTCATTTCCTATCCCATCCTGAAGCTCTTCAGCGGTAAGGCTAAGGAGATCAACTGGCTACTCTACCTGTTGGCTGCGCTTTTCATTCTCCGATACGCTCTTCTTTAGACGCTGCCGGAGAGGAAGGGAGTGCTTATCTACGAGAGGTTCCTGCTTCACCGGTGGCGGTTGATGCGTTTGGCTCGAGATTGCCGATGCCGAGAGCACGAACGATTTTACCGGCTGTTCGGTTTCCCGAAGAAACGACCAGATGCTTTTTCTTTCCGAGGCGTAGCTCGGCGACCGATATCGTCTCGAGCGCCTCGATGACGTCATCGAGCGATAGAGCTATCTTTTTCTCGAGGAGCCTCTTCGCCAACTGGCGCCGAAGGAGAAGGGCAAACTGGCTGATGAGGAGATGTCCGGTGAAGAATCTTCCCGGGTCTCCGTTGTTGAGGCGTTCCTCGAAATCAGGAAGGGGAAGGGGGGTGGAGCGGAAAGCGGCTGTATCGGGAATGGTTTGGAAAGCCTTCTGGAGTCGGCGTAATCCCTCGTAAAGAGCCACAGCGGCGGAGGGGGATATATCGGCGTCGTTGGTCTTGAGAAGAGAGATTCCCTCGTAGGCTCGCTGAACGGTGGATTTCCGTTCGTCCTCCCAGAAATCAAAACGTCCTTCTGGCGTTATTCGGCAGGAGATGTAGCGGTAGCTTTTCCGCTGCGCCAGGATTCTCTCCGCCCGAGCCATAATGGTGGCGGGCTTTTTCAGCCTCCCATTCTCAACGGCTCGTTTGATTTCTTCCAGGGCTCTAAGAGCGCGGCTCACGACCGATGTTCGCGAAGCGATTTCCTCTTTCTCCTCTTGCCTGCTGCGAACGAGAAAAAAACGCTCCGTGGCGACCTGATCCGATTTCTTAGCTCGCAATGAAGCGTCGGTCTCGACCGGCAAAAGGACTTCCTGAACTCTTATGTCGCCACCAATCCTTACCCACTGGCGGCCTGCTTGCTGGATGACCTCGACCGCCCGTGGGTCTCGCCTTCTGCGAACGCCAACGAGGTAGTGAAATCCCTGCGAGTCTAGCAGGTCGAGTTTCTCCTCGTCCGTACGGGGAGGGGCGACGAAAAGGACTTTCCGAGCCCCAAAACGCCGTTTGCCTTCCTCGATGAACCGTTTGATCTGGACGGCGTTCGGTTCACCGCTGCCAAAGAAACGAATAGCCAACGGCCAACCCTCACAGACGATTGCCCCGAAGCAAAGTCTTATGGGTTTTTCCGAACTCTGAGGAGTCCACCCCATGAATGGCCGACGCGGCGACATCCGCTCCACGAAGCTGGTGTCGAGCTCGTACACAACCACTTCGTCCCCACCGCTGCACATCCCCTTCACGGTGTCCAGAATGGCTCTCTCAATGACGCGGCGCTTTGCCACGAGACGCCGCAGGGTGTTGTCCCAACGGTTGCGAAGAGGCGCTTCGGAAGTGCCGGGGCCTTTGCGGGAACCAGCTGCCCCCCGGCGCGATCCCAGCTCGCCCGGTATGAAAACCTTCTCAAGCCAGTTGTCTATCCCGTACTTCCAGAAGGGATCAACGAGGCGGTTGGCGGTTAGAGCGAAGGCTGCTTCGGCAACCTTAACACCGCAAGCGGTCGAGATAGCGTCCGCGAGTCCAGTGTCCTCCCAGAGATGCCGGGCGACCAGAACCGGCCCCCAGGGCAAAATCCGTTCCGCAGAGACCTCGTTCGCCGAAACGAAACTGTCCCCGCAAAACTCTCCCAAGCTTCTCACGAGATTGTCGAGCTTCCCCTCGAGGAGGTTGACCGGCCCGAGGCGGGCAATCGGTTTTGCCTCCTTTCCGAGGCGAGGCTGACGGTCAAATATCTCGAGGTAAACCTGTTTTTTTCGGTTTTCCGTAAGCGTCACTTTTCGTACGAACATACGTTTTGCTCCTTGACCTTTTTGCGTTGGCGGCTTGAAGAGCCCCGGATTCGATGGCAATCTTTCGGCAAAGATGCGTGCCCGCCTCGCTTCCCGAACGCGGATAGTCTCGCGAACAAATTCGCGACAACGCGTCCGAGGAAAATGTGCTCCCGTACGCAGGGGAGATTCGCCAGGCGACGTCCCCACGGCAATCGGGCAACCCGTCGGGGCTCGGATTCAATTCATCATACTGCTCCACGCGAACGACAGAATGGGATGCCTTCAGAAGGAATGATTTCTGCCGTCTTTCCCTCCCGGATAGAGGAACAGCGCTTGGTATAGAGGCGCAGGACAAACCTGCGGGCCCTTTCGTTGACGATATCGAAGGCACTTCCTCTCCGTTGAAATGCTCACAGCTCGAGCAACAGGATCGAATCCCGCGGAACCTCTTCTCGGGCTGACCTGTTCTCGACCTTTTCGGGCAAGCACATCTACGGCCTAAAATCGCTGTCAATAGGTTACCACACGGCTGCGTATTGAGCAATCCCTCGGAGGAGAAAAATGCGGCCTCCCGGCAACACACCCAAGCGGGACGAGAGCACACCTTTTCTTAGGAGTGCCGCTTGAAAACCTGCCACGGGTTAACGAAGCATGCGGGCCGCATATTACATTCCTTCCCCTCGGAGAGCAGCAGGATCTCCGCGGCTACTCGCCCGACGTTATCCTGAACAAAGACTTGATTTGCCGGCCCCTCAGGGCTAAATTGAATGTGTATGAGAAAGATATGGCTGAGGAGAATGCCCAATGGCGATCACATGCCCCCGTTGCGGCAGACAATATGACATCACGCTTTTCGAATTCGGCCGGCGACTTGTCTGCGAATGTGGGGAGGTGATTGCGGCGGAAGGCTCTTTCCCTCCAACGGGAGAAAGTGAGAAAACCAACGCCACCCCGGAAAACATCGAACAAGCCAAGCTTGTGGCCCGTCAAAAGATGGAAAGGCTGCGGCGAGCCGTGGACCGAGTTTGTTCCCTCATTCTCATCTCGGACTATCCTGAAATAGACATCGAGGTTGAGAAAGCCAGGGTAAGACAGCTCGCCGAAGAATTGTGCCCGGACAGGATGGATTTGTACGACATGATTTATGAAAGCAGGTTTCGGAGATTGTGGGAGCAGTTTCGGTCCAGCCCTGAGCAGTCCGATTCGTATGACCTATGGCGAGAGAGAATGTGACAGTTGGCGAGAACGTCGGGGATGCGCTCCGAGGTTGGTGCGCGATTCGGAAAGGAGCGGAATCAGCGTGAGACCCGGCGGGGAGGGCGATGAGGAAGAAAGGAACTCCGGCATGATGAAAGCCACTTTCGCACTACTGACAGGAATACTCGTCGTCGGGATGAGTTTAGTGAGCATCCCGCAAATCGGTTCAACTCGGCTTGAAGACAATGCGCGCTCCCTCCCGACGAAGATTCTCAGCGAGCCGATATGCCTCCAGGTGAATATGGAGCCCGAGTTCCACACCGGGCAGGGAATCAAGCTGGTTTGCCCGACAAGCACTTACCGGGGAGAGTACAGTAGTAAGAAGGGGGATAGCAGCCTTCGGATGGCCATCTCCGGCACCATTCAGACGATGAAAGAGGGCCGGTTCCTTATCAGCTACGACCTCGAAGTAAGGTTCGGCGATAGTACCAGTGTGAGCGGTTTTTCCGCAGCGGGGTCGGGTTTGTTTTCGAATGGCAAGCCGACAAGGATCCTCACGATGTCCGGGAGGTCGGTCACTATGACCGCGACCACAATCAAGCGGAGCGCCGAATCCACAAGGTGAACGGAAAGTTGAGGTGAAGCGAAAGGCCAAGGACCTTCCACAGGGATAAACAGGATTCCGAGAATCCTATCCATCCTGTTATCATGTCAAAAAAAGAATACGTCCCCGAACTTATGAATCAGAGCACTTAGCGGCAACGCAAAGGGTTCTTTGAGCATAGATGGCAAACGCCAGGCTGCTGGCAGAATTCCGGCGGCTTCCTTTACACAAGGAGGTGTGAAATGACCAGGAACATTGTAGTAATAGGCATGGCGGCAGCGCTGATCGCCATCGGAAACGTAACCTTCACCGAGGAGCAATTGCAGTCTGAACCGGCACTAACGCATTCCCCTGTCCAGGTGATTCGACCGCAGATGGAGATTCTCGACCGGCCGGTCATTATCGAGGTGCAAGTTGAGCCGACTCTGGGCGCGGATACCTCCATGAGGATTCTCTGCGCAACAAGCAACTACAGGGGAGAAGTCCACGAGGAAAGGCAAGACGTGAGGATAAGCCTGTCCATCTCAGGCGAGATCAAGGAGCTTTCGCGTGAGAAAATCTTCGTGTCATTCGATGTTCAAGCTCAATCCGACGACGTTAACGGCGGACAAGGATTCGCCGGCAGCGGCGGAGCTATACTCGAGCCGGGGAAGCCGAAAAGCGTCCTGACCATCGGTGGCAGCTCCCTCTTTCTGACCGTGAGGTTTCCTCCGGAGGAAGTGGAGGCTCGGCGGTCAGAGTGAGCAACCGCCATATGACGCTTCCGAGGAGAAAGAGAATCCCTTTGGCATGCTGCATCCCTGTAATTTCTCCGCTTCTCGGCCACGGGCTCGAAACGCACGTAGGGGCTCACCTCGCAGACCACGCCCTATTTCCGCGCAGGTTCACCTGAAAGAACTTCTTGAGCTTACTTTAGCCAGAGATGGCCGGGCGATAGGCGGAAAGCATTTTTTCTGGAAGGTCAGTCCGTGGTGAGGTCCGCCAATTTGTGGAAGGAATCTTTCAGGAGCGGGTAGAGGGAGCGGTAGAGTTCGTGAAGTTCCGCGTATCGGTTGGCGTTTTCGGGGTGGGGGGACGTTGAGGATTCAGGTTTTACGAGTTCGGCACACGCCTGCTGAACGCTCGGGTAGATTCCGACACCAACTCCCGCAAGGATTGCCGAGCCGGTTGCGGCTTCCTCGCATGTGTTGACAGTGAGAACCTCGCGATTGTAAACATCAGCCTGGATCTGTCGCCAGAGGGCGCTGGTTGCTCCTCCGCCGGACAGGACGATTTTGCCCGGATTGACGCCGAGCTCGCGGAACAGGTCGAGGCAATCTCTCATGGCGAAAGCCACTCCTTCCATCACGGCCCGGGCGAGGTGTCCGAAGGAGTGATGGATGGTCAGCCCCACGAAACATCCTCTCGCGGACGGGTCAAGATGGGGAGTCCGTTCCCCCAGCAGATATGGAAGAAAAACCAAGCCTTCACTCCCCGGGGGCACAGACGCCGCCGCCTCATCAATCGCCTTGTACTCCATTCCGGGGGAGATTTGCTCTCTGAACCACCTGAGAGAAAGGCCCGCCGATAAGATGGCGCCCATCAGATGCCACATGCCGGATATGGCGTGGCAAAAGGAATGAATTCGCAGGTGGGGGTCGGTTTTGAACGTTTCGATGGGGGTGAAAAGCTGCCCGCCGGTCCCGATGGTGGAAAGGGCAATTCCTTCCCGGACAACACCGTTGCCAATGGCAGCCATAGATTGGTCTCCCCCTCCGGCGACCACAGGAATCCCGGGACACATCCCCAGCTCCTTCGCGGCGGATTCGCTGACTGTCCCGACGATGTCCTGAGACTCATGAAGAGGAGGAAGCTGGTCGGAGGAAATGCCGACCAAACGAAGGAGCTCTTCACTCCACGTCCGCCTTTTCACGTCGAGAAGGAGGGTGCTCGAGGCGTCGGTCACCTCCGTGGCGAGCTCACCCGTGAGCTTGAAGCGGATGTAGTCTTTCGGCAAGAGAAGCGTGGCGATTCGAGTGAACACCTCCGGCTCGTTCTCTTTCAGCCACATTACCGTGGCGGCCATGAAGCCGGGCGACAGCGAGTTCCCAGCGAGTTCCCGCAGCCGTTCCTCGCCCAAAAGCTCGCGGACGGCGTCGCACTGCTTCCGGCTGCGCCTGTCGGCCCAGATGATAGCAGGGCGAAGCAAAGCCTTGTTCCTATCGAGGAGAACGGTTCCGTGCATCTGCCCGGACAGGCCGATTCCCGCGACTTCTCGAGCGGTCCTCTCGCCCACCGAAAGGACCGCGTTGACCGTTTGCTTCACCGCTCGCCACCAGGTCTCCGGATGCTGCTCCGCCCAACCGGGGTTTGGGGAATCAATCTGGTATTCGCTTTGCGAGGATGCGAGAAGCTTGCCGGAAAGGTCTATGAGCACAGTCTTGGTGCTTGAAGTGCCTATGTCTATTCCGAGAAGAGTTCTCATGCTCCTAATCTTCGGTGCGAGAACATCCAGCGTTTTTTTGACTGGATAACAGGATAGAGCACGCCTTGTGAATCCTGTTCATCCTGTCAGAGGACTTCTTTCGATTAGCCCTCAACCGCCCAGGGAAGGGGGAAGGAGCTTCGAGCAGTAAACGGTCAAGCCTCCCGCCTCGAAAAGGCTAACGATGGAACACAGGTCATCCTGCGAATGAATTTCCTGCGACTTCAGCTCGTAATCGAGTCCGATGCTTTCGTACTTCCCTTCCCCGATCCTGTGATAAGGGATGATCTCGATACGGTGGAGATTTGTCACGGCGGGCAGCGACGCAATCAGGTCAATGAAGCTTGATGTGTCCTCCGGGGTATCATTGAGTCCCTTGACCAGAGGAATGCGAATCGTCAGCGGTTTGCCGGAATCGCCGAGCTTCATCAAGTTGTCGAGAATCAGCCGATTGGAAACACCGGTCAATCTCCTATGCTTTTCATCATCTACAACCTTGAGGTCGAAATAGACGTGGTCGGTGAATTCGAGACATTTGCCGAGGATTTCGAAAGGAGCTAACCCACACGTGTCGAGAATTGTGTGGATACCGGTCCCTTTCCCTCTCGAAAGCAACTCAGCGGTGAATTCCGGTTGAGCCAGCGGTTCTCCGCCCGAGACCGTCATTCCACCGCCGGAAATGTCGTAGAACTTCCTGTCTCGCTCAACCTCCGCTATGACCTGGTCGGGTGAAAGGTCTTGCCCGATCAACTCAATGGCATTCGCCGGACAGGCTTCCGCACACTTGCCGCAGACGACGCACTTCTCCTTCTCGTAATCTTGAATAGGAGAGCTTCTCTTTCGAAGGGCGCCGGATGGACAGGCTTGATAGCATTTGTCACAGGCGGCGCAAAGGTGAGGGTAGAAGGCAAGCTGGCGCTCGTAAGAGAGACCTTCCGGATTGTGACACCAGAGACAGTGTAAGGGACAGCCCTTTAAGAAGACGGTCGTTCGAATGCCCGGCCCGTCGTGAAGGGCAAACCTTTTTATGGCAAAAACCTTTCCCTCCTGGGGACTTCGGATTCCGGACTTCGGATTTCGGATTTCGGATTCCGCATTCCCCATTCCGCAATCTCCGTGTGTCATACGCGGTGTTCGGCTCTGCTGATGATGTCGTCTTGAATAAGGGGATCGAGGTTGACGAAGTATGCGTTCATGCCGTGGACCCGCACGATGATGTCACGATGCTTTTCGGGCTGGACTTTGGCGTCCTTGAGGGTTTCCACATCCTGCACGTTGTAATGGATGTATCTCCCTCCGATATCGAGATAGGACCTTATGAACGATTTGAGCTTCTCGACATCTTCAGGAGAAGTGATCGTCCCCGGAGGAAGGGTCTGGCTGAAAGCCAAGCCGTGGGTAGCCTTCCAGTGAGGAAACTTCGTGACCGACCTCGCCAGCGCCGTTGGGCCATTCCGGTTATAGCCCTGCATTGGGCCGATGCCGAAGGCGAACGTCTCGCGGTCTCTCCTGCCGTCCGGCGTGGCGCCGCATCTCATACCGTACAAGACGTGAGTCGAAGGGGTGCTGAAGCCGGTCCGGAACACACCCCCGAATGAGTTCTTGTATTTCGGCACGGTGTCGGCGACTCTCTCAGCGATTTCCGCCGCGATGGAGTCAACGTAATCGTCGTCGTTGCCATATTTCGGCGCCTGATTGATCAGCGTCAAACGGATCGCCGGATCCCTCTCGTAGTTCGTGCGCAAAGCATCGAGCACATCGCCGGCATCAAGGCGTCTTTCCTCGAAAACCAGCTTCTTGACAGCGGCCATCGAGTCGGCGGCATTCGCGAGGCCGTGGCACAGAAAGCCGGAAAAGTTGTACCGCGCGCCGTCCTTCCTGAAATCACGACCCTTCTCGATGCAGTCGTTCATGATGGCCGAAATGAACGGAACCGGCCGCAGCTCAGCGAGAAGCTTGTCGCACCGATTAGCGCAATCAACCGCCCGTTTGATGAAGAAATCAACCTGCTTCCAGAAGGCTTCGTAAAGCTGCTCGTAGGAGGAATAATCCGTCAGCGTTCCTGTAGGGAGGCCGATCTGCTTTCCCGTGATGAGGGACACTCCGTTGTTCAGCGCGAGTTCAAGGCACCTCGGCAGTGAAAACCAACTCGCCGTCGTGCGGGCGTTTTCCGCACCCTGGACAAGGGGCTCTTGACAGCCGGCAATTACCGACTGCCGCCCATCCTCCGGAGAAACACCGGTCGCGACCTTCGATTCGACCACGATGTCATCGTTGATGATGGTCGGCTGCCCCCGCCCTTTCAAAAGGAGCTTTATCGCCCTGTCAAACAACTCCGGCGGCGTGCCGGGATGTGCCTTGAGGGTGATCGTGGGAAGCGGAATACCAAGCTCTTCGGTGCCTTCCAGAATCAGGTAGGTCAGCTCGTTTGTGGCATCGCTTCCGTCGGGATGGACGCCGCCGATCATGACGTTCTGTGAGACCGCCCAGAGCTTCCGCCCGACATTGATGTGGACCCAGAGGTTCTGAATCAGCTCGATGGCATCGGCGTCGGTGATTTTTCCGGCGTCCTTATCCTTGAGATAGTAAGAATAGAGGAACTGATCAACCCTCCCCAGGCTGAAAGCATAGGGGTTCGGCGTCTGCTCGATGTGCATGATCACGTACGTCAGCCAGAAAGACTGCACTGCCTCGTAGAAGCTCTGAGCAGGGCCTGATGGGACCTTTTTCAATACGCGGCTGATTTCGAGGAGTTCTTGCCTTCGCTGAGCATCCTGTTCGCTGGACGCCATAGAAGCCGCGAGGTCGCTGTATCTTTCCGCGAAAGCCATCGCCGCATTGAGGGCTATTTTGACCGCCTCGAAGAACAACCGTTTTTCGTCGTCCTTTTCGGCTTCGAGCTTCTTCTCGACGCGAGCCAGGATTCCCGAATACCCTTCGGCGAGGACTGTCGGCGCATCGAAAATCACGTGCCCGGTGACCGGCTCGACGAAGAAAACCGCCTCATCCATCCACGCTTCCTCCTCCGGCGTGAAGTGGGAATTTCTCGTCTTTTCATACTCCTCGTTGAGCCAGAAGTCTCTCACTTTGTCAATGCGCTCTTGCGGGAAGGCGCCCTCCACCTCCCGATAGATGCCGCCATAGCCGAGATAGCCGTCAAACTTCTCCAGCCCCGACTTGAAGAGGTCGTAACTGGTCGCGAAAATGTCATCCTCCGTCCCCACTAAAAGGTCGTTCGGCTCAATCGAAATCGGCATCTCCGACAGCAGCTTCTCCAGCATCTTAGCCCGCCGGATCGGCAGGGGCTGACCTTCCGTCTCTAAGTAGGACTTCATTTTTATCTCTTCCAGAAGAAACCAATTCACAAACGACTCCTTCTGGTCAAGCTGCTCCTTCAGTCTCTCGATTCTCGGCGTCATCGGTGTATCTCCATCTCAGAAATTGCTCCCGGTTTGGGGACCGCAAGCAGCCTTCTTCATGGGCTGAAACTCAGGATATGCTTCGTCATCCTACACGTCAAGAGGAAAGGTCCCATGCCCGACGGAGCACCTGTGTCTGTGATGGAAGAGAAGCTTTCCTGCCGCGAAAGCACGGGAACCGCCGCTCGGAAAGGACAATCTGATTTATTGCCTTACGGAAACGCCCCGGAAGATGCGAGGAGTTCCAAGAACTATCTGGGATTGAAAGGAGACGCGAGA
>JABMQX010000637.1 GCA_013203085.1 bacterium
CCGTCAACAGTTAGAAGGTCGAGCTTGTAGCGCGAGGCAAATAAGACCGCCCGCGCGAGGTCCGCGGGGCGATAGGCGCCGGTTTTGAGAAAGATGTATTTGGCGCCCGCACCTCGCAGTTCCTCGACACGTTTGGCAAATGATTCCTCGGTCACCATGCCCACCCGTGAATGCCGCTCAAACTCCTTGAATGCTCCCCGCTCGAAGGCTTTGATAACAACCGGGTCGGTCGGGTTTGGAAGCACCACGTACCCTCGCTCGTACAGAAGCTGAGCCTTTTTGAGGTCCCTGATCTTGACTTCGCCGCCGATGTCCTTGGCGCCCTGGCCCCACTTGAGCTCGACACATTCCACCCCGAGCTTTTCGATGGCATATTCATGCACCCCGAGCCGGGTATCCTCTATGTTCGCCTGCAGGATGATCGCGCCACAGCCGTTTCGCTGATGATCTTTGAAAAGCTTCACACGGCGCTTCAGGTCAACCGTATCCACCACCCGACCATTCTTGATGACAGATTCGGGGTCCATACCGACGACATTCTCGCCAATGGTGAGGCCAGTTCCTGCGAGAGCAGACCCGATAGCGAGTCCTTCCCAGTTGTTCTTGGCGATATTTGTCGAACCGATTCCGGGGATGATCCAGGGATAGTTGAACTTTAAGCCCTTATCGTGGCCAAAAGCGACTTCCAGATTGACAGCGGGGAAAATGGCCTTGTCACTGTTGGGCTCAATGCCATGCGCGCCAACGGCGGTTCCCATGACGTTGAAGTGCGAATAGTCCACGGGATAGGTCTTCTCGGCCGCGGTGGTTATCACCCCAAAGGGCTGCGGATAGATGACCTCGTGGCCGCGGTAGGCGGACTTGCCGATCTCGCACATGCCGATACAGCCGTCCACACAGGTGGCACACATGCCCGAGGCAGGTACGATGGAGTCTTCGGTCCTGTTCTTGGTCAGAGTTGCGGCTGAGGCGTTTATTCTCGAGAGTGTTATTGTCATTCGAGTCCTCTCCTTTCCTATCATCACTCCTTTTCTATCTCGCAAGCAACACAGGGATCCATATAGCACATCATGTCGTCGAATCGCTCCTTGTCGATGCAGGACGGGGTCAGGTTTTCGCACCCTCCGCAGATGGCCTTTTCCGGTTCGTTGTAAGTGCACCGCAACTGACAGGCGGGGCAGACGTACATGCAGGCACCGCACAGCCGGCAGACGTCGGATTTGATGTCAAAGGGCGTGCCGATGCTCCTCTTCTCACCCCGATTGCGGAAGCCGATGGCCTTGGCCATCATCTGCTCCTGGCACATCCGCACACACAGGCCGCACAGGATGCAGTCCTCGTACTCCTGTTTGAAGCGTTGCTGACGAACTCCGTGGGCTGCGGCAAGGTCCTGGATGGTTTTGGACTGTGGACACGAGGCGAGGAGGAGTTCCAATATCATCTTGCGCGCCCGGAGGACGCGCGAGGAGGCTGTGCGCACCTTGAGTCCCTCTTCGGCAGGGTAGGTGCACGACGAGACCAGTTTTGCTTCGGGCCCCTCTCCGATCTCCACAACGCACAGCCGGCAGGCTCCGTAAGAGGACAACCCATCCATGTGACACAGAGTTGGGATTGGAAACCCGAGGAAGCTCGCGGCTTCCAGGAGCGTTGTCCCGTCTTCGACCGAAACAGGTAGCCTGTTAATCCTCAATGTAATCATGCCTATTCTTTCCTTACTGCTACGCGATTGCCTTCGGCATTTTCACGGCGTGTGAACTCCAGGTCACACCTCAGGCACCTTCGGGCCTCACGGGTTGCTTCCTCAGCAGACAGGGTCATCTCGACCTCCGCGAAGTTCTTCTTACGCGATTCGGCTGGGCGTGTAGGGGGTTCTGCCCTGGCGGCCTCTCCGGGTTCCTCATCGCTGGCTTCGGCTGGCTGTATAAGAACTTCCGGCAGTGTTACCTTGGGCAGTTCCCTCAGCTCTTTGCCTCGCAGGTAGCGGTCTATAACCGTGGCTGCCTTCCGTCCGGCCGCGATGGCATCAACAACCGTATTGGGGCCGGTGACCAAGTCCCCACCGGCAAACACACCCTGCCGAGTGGTGCAAAGAGTCCGGGCATCAACACGTGGCTTGCCTCCCTTATCGAGGTCCACCCCCATGGAGGCAAGGCAATCGCTGTCCGGCCGTTCGCCGATGGCTACAATCAGGGTATTCAAGGATATACTGAACTCGGTGCCGGGCACGGCAACCGGTCTGCGGCGGCCGCTTGAGTCCACATCGCCGAGCTTGTTCCTGATGCACTCAATGCCCACCAAGCGGCCGTTCTGGGCATATATTTTCACCGGGGAAACCCACGTTTCAACCTTTATCCCCTCCTTCAGAGCCGCTTCGATGTAACGAATCTTTACCGGGGAGACCAACGTTTCGAGTTTTATCCCCTCCTCCAGGGCCGCTTCGACTTCTTCGGCGTAAGCGGGCATTTCCTGGCAAGTGCGGCGGTAGATCAGGGTCACGCTTTGGACGTTTTCCTGGCGAATAGCCACCCTCGCGGCGTCCACAGCCGAGTTGCCGCCGCCGATGATACCCACGTGCCCTCCGGCCAGCTCCCGGCCCCTCAAGTTGAAGGCCTTCAGGAATTCCATGGACGAATAGACTCCCTCGAGGGTTTCCCCTTCGAGATCCAACTGCCAGCTCTTGTCCGCTCCTATTGCCAGGAAAACAGCCTTGAAGCCATCCGTAAAAAGGTCATCAATGGTCATGTCACGGCCCAATGCCGTTCCGCATCTGAGGGTGATGTTTTCATCAAGGAGCGATTCTACCTCCTTGCGAACCACGTCTTGCGGCAAGCGATAGGCCGGAATACAACTGATGAGCATTCCACCCGGCTCTTCCTCGACTTCGAAAAGTGTCACTTTGTAGCCAAGGAGCGAAAGGTAATGGGCGGCCGAGAGGCCGGCAGGGCCGGTGCCCACGATCGCCACCCTGGGCACACCTTTGCCCTCGCGTACAACTCTCATAGGGGTGTAGACCGAGGGATCAACGCGGTCGGTTACAAATCTTTTCAAGGCTCGGATCGTGATCGCCTCGCCCCCGCTGGTCCCAAGGTTGCATCTCTGTTCGCACTTGCGATCACAGGCTCGAGCACAGGCCGAGGGAAAGGGGTTGCTAGCTCTAATGACCTTATAGGCTTCTTCGTATTCGCCCTTTTCGAGGAGGGCAATGTACCGCCAGACCTCGGTGCCCAGTGGGCAAGCAGCCTGGCAAGGAGCTCCCACGAGGTCACGGCACACGAAGGCATCACATCTTTTGTCAACCACATGGCGCTCGTACTCATTGCCGAAGTACCGTAGGGTGCTGAGAACGGGATTGGGCGCCGTCTGGCCCAAACCACACATGGTTGTGTCTTTCACGACGTGTGCCAGTTCCTCAAGAAGATCCAATTGCTCAAGCGTCCCGTTGCCTTTCGAGATATCGTCAAGGATTTCGTACATCCTCTGCGTGCCCTTACGGCATGTAAAGCATTTGCCGCATGACTCACCTTTTAGGAAGTTCATGAAGTATTTGGCGATATCTACCATACAGGTGTTCTCGTCCATGACGATCATGCCGCCCGATCCCATCATCGATCCTGCTTCGGTCAAGCTGTCGTAATCAATGGGGAGGTCGAACCTTTCGGCGGGGATGCAGCCTCCGGAAGGCCCCCCCGTCTGAACCGCCTTTATCTTAGCCTTGCCCACGGGGCCGCCGCCAATGTCGTACACGATTTCCTTGATGGTAATGCCCATGGGGACCTCGACAAGGCCGGTATTTTTGATCTTGCCAACCAGGCTGAATATCTTGGTGCCGGAGTTACCTTTGGTCCCGATCTTCGCAAACTCGTCGGCCCCGAGCCTGAAGATGAGCGGGATGTTGGCCCAGGTCTCGACGTTGTTGATGGCTGTGGGCTTGCCATCTATGCCTTTCTCGATGGGGAATGGCGGCCGCTGGCGAGGCTCACCCATTTTCCCTTCGATAGACCGGATGAGCGCCGTTTCTTCGCCGCACACGAAGGCTCCCGCTCCCCTGACAAGCTTGATGTCGAAGGAAAAGCCGGTTCCAAGGATGTCCCCGCCCAAAAGGCCGTGTTCGCGAGCCTGCCTGAGGGCCACCATGAGATGCTTAATAGCGATGGGATATTCATTCCGGACGTAAACTATGCCTTCCGTGGCCCCGGTTCCGTAAGCCCCGATGATCATTCCCTCGATGATGCTGTGGGGGTTGCCCTCCAGAACACTGCGGTCCATGTAGGCGCCGGGGTCGCCCTCGTCCGCGTTGCACACGAGAAACTTGCCGTCGCCGTTTGGCTGCTTTGCCAGCAACTCCCACTTCAATCCCGTGGGAAAGCCGGCGCCGCCGCGACCACGCAAGCCCGAGCGCTTGAGTTCCTTCACTACCCACTCGGGGCTTTCCTTAGATAACACCGCTTCGAGAGCACTGTAACCTGCTTGCGCGATGTAGCCGTAAATCCGAATCGGGTCTATCTTCTGGTTCAGCCCCAAGATAGCACGCTGCTGATTCTTGAAGAATGGGATATCGTCCCGGTTGTGGTATTTTTTCCCAGTGTGTGGGTCCCCATACAATAAGTCTTCAACGTAGTCGCCTGAGAGCAAGGCCTCAATGATCCTGGGCACGTCATCAAGCGTAACCTGCACATAAAATGCTTTCTGTGGCTCAGTGAGAATGAAAGGACCCATCTCGCAGAAGCCGTGGCACCCGGTCACCCGAAGCGAGATTTTGTCGAGCAGGCGCCTTTCGATAATGTGTCTTTTTGCGACGCGAATGATGTCGCTTGAGCCACTTGCCTGGCAGGCGGTCCCGGCGCAGACAACTATACAGGGCTTGCTTTCATGAATGTCATCAAGGAGCATGCGCTGCAATTCTTTTAGCTCATCTATGGAGGATAACTGTGGCATTTCGCTACCTCACGGGAATACTTGCCGCCGACAACGGGCCTCCTGTGGTACTGTGTTAATCAGATGAGATCCAACATGTGGCTGTTGCAGCCACGACGCGAGCAAATTTGGACCATCCCGCCCCCGCGGACGATCATCGGCACCATCGGCGCCCCGCACATCGGGCACTCCCAGGAACCGATGAGTTCCGCATGGCAATGCGGACAGAAGAAATCGACAACCATGCCTATGGGGATATCCTGCTCGGCCCGGATACTGGAACTACCATATAAGGAGGATAGCCTGAGCCAACCGTGCTTGTGGTCAAAAGATACGCTTACCCGGATTGAAGGGTGGTCGTCTATAGTGAGGCTCTCGTCCATCAGACTGTGGTTGCAGCGGGGACAGCTCACGTCGATGGGGAAAATCCGCTTATCCTCTCCGATCTCAATCTTGTCAAGCCCTTTTAGGGCATCATCTATTAGCTGCCCGACTTTTGAGCTTCTGATTTTTGAGAAGTAATGGCCATCAATGACGACGACCGGCCCAAGGGCGCAGGCCCCTAAGCAGTTCACCGTCTCCAGCGTGAACTCTTCGTCCGGCGTTGTCTCACCGGCCTTGATTCCGAGTTGTCGCTCGAACTCTTCCGCAATCCTCGGCGCGCCCCGGACGTGGCAGGCAGTCCCGAGACACACGGATATGAGATGTTTGCCTCGAGGTTGCAGGCTGAACGAGCGATAGAACGTGGCGACACCATATACGTCCACCAGCGGCCGCCCCATCTCGTTGGCTACGGTTCTGAGTGCCTCCTCGGGAAGACATCCATATTGAGCCTGGATTTCCTCAAGAACGGCGATCAGCGCGCCCCGCGCCTTGTCGTGTCTCTCCAAGATTCCCAGGATAACTTCCGTATCCACCTCTTGTTTTACGTGGACGTCCCCCTTGTTCCGGGTAGCGATGTCTTGTGTCATTCTATCGGTACTCCTCGCAATGCCAGACACCCCCTTCGGGCTTTGGGAACGTGCAGGTTTCACGGTTCTCGCAATTGCTGCACAGTCCCATGAATTTGGTTGCATCTTTGCCCTTAGGAGCATACGACCGGGTCGGCCGTGACGTGTCTTTGCCAACGGTCTTTACGGGAGAGGGTTCACCACTGTCGAACTCTTCGCAGTGCACAACCGGTTTGTTTGGATCTCTTGGAAAGGTGCACTCCGGAGAGTTTTCACAAGTGGAGCACAGACCATCATATTCCACATTTCCTGACATCGGGCTTTCCTCGCTTTGATTTTTCTTAATCCCCTAAGGTCAGATGCAAACACCGTACCAACGATCGGGTGATGGAGACAGGCTGGCATTCATAGCTGGCCTGGATCCGGATACGATGAGAAAACTGGGGCTAAACTAAAGCGAATCGGGGCGCTTAACGGAGCAACTCTTTTTGATAGAGGGCACACACGCTGCATTGCGGTGCTTGGGGCGAGCGCTATGGACAAGCGGGGAGAATTGAACCGCTGGGGAGAATCTCTCCGGCGTGAGGCGTTCAGGACAAAGACTTTTCCACCTTCTTGAGCTTTTCCCGCAAGGTCTTGCGGTCAATGCCGAGAATCTCCGCGGCGCGGGTCTTGTTGCCGCCCGCGCTTGCCAGGACGTTGCGGATGTATTCGCCCTC